>NZ_JAUOEO010000002.1:0-300000 GCF_030540825.1 Flavivirga spongiicola | reverse complement strand
TATTATAAGTACTAGCCGCGTAATCGTCACTAAGTTGTAACGGGCTTATCATTAAGGAAGCTATTTTTCCTTGAAAATGATTAGTATTGTCTCCCCTGGCACCAATGGTCATAACATTGTCGTTAGTACTTGGTGTCCAATTATGAACACTCGGCAAAACGGTAGAATGATCTATATTATTGACTTTATAGTTTCTACCTGAATTCAAATCAATAGTACTTGCTCTAATATAGACCCATTGGTTTTGAGCCGCTAAATCAGCTTTTCTTGAATCACCATTAACACCATCAGTAGCAATATTTGTTGAACTAAAGAATATTATATCCTCTGGTAAAGACTGATCCCCTTTCATTATTTGAACTACTCCAGTGCTATTTATAAGATTAATCATTCTCTGATATGAACTGGTATTATCATAATTTGCCCAAAATGTAATGGTTTGACCGGCAGCCAAATTCCAGTCCGAAATATCTATGGTATGCCTGTCATCTGTACCATTAAAATTAGCTGTTGTACCATCAAAAACACTATCGGCAGTATCGGCAGCAACAGTTTGATTTATTACTTTGTTTCCTGAAGAATCTGTTATACAATCATGACTCACAAAATTGTAATTGGTCCAAACGGCTTGACTTCCATAAGTATCTGTTGCCGCTGGTTGTGTTTCTCCTGTTTTATTATACCATACATATATAGTGGTATCTGCTGTTGCAGAAAGACTTGGTATTTTTACCCAGACCTGACATTTTCTGTTTGAAGACGTTGCATCGGTTATAAATTCTACCACTTCAATTGCTAAGCGATTACTACCGGCTGCGTCACTGGAAAAGCGTAAATCACCACCACCGTTAAGAGCCGAATTTGAACCACCATCTACAATTTCACCATTTAAATGGTCAAGAGTTACTAAAAATGGAAAATCTGTTAAATTAGTAGCTCCTCCTATCTGATTACTATTAATTGTAATAGCCTGCTTTCTATTCCAGTCTTGAAATGACTGAGCTATCATATTGCCTGTAATCATTAAAAAACTTAAAAGAATTATCTTTTTAAACGTAATCATCATATTATTGTCTGTTTTTTTGTTTTTGTTGAATATGTTTAATCCTTTTTGATTGATTGTCTATAAGCTTTTGGAGCTGTAGCGTATAAAGTGTTAATTCTTCAATTTTTTCAAGGAGCTTGGCATTCATTTCTCCTAACTGAATACCACTTTCCTCTACTTCTTTGGCTGATGGGATATTAGGTAAATGTCCATTACTTTTAATATATTCTGCTACTTGTTTAAGTGTGGGTAAGTCATATTCTTTTGTAAATACGTAATCTGGCCAGTCGTTTAAATCAACTCGTATCTCTTTCGCATGAATATTACCGTTAACCGCGAGTTTTTCATCGGGGGTTTCTGTGCCAATACCTACGTTACCCGTATTGTAATAGACATCCTGATTATTTAAAGTCCAATTACCTGAGCCTCCTCCAGAAGACACATTGGTAGTAATAGGTAAGGTATTACTAGCCACACTTTCATTTCCTGCTGTATCTAAAGCAGTCACTGTAAAGTTATAAGCGGTTGCTGCTGTTAATCTTGTTACTTGATAACTTAGAACATTACCTAACGTGGTTTCTAATACCGCATCTTTATAAACTTTATATCCTGTAACGGCTACATTGTCAGTTGCTGCTGTCCAACTTAAATCTACTGTGGTATCGGTTTGTAATGTACTGGATAGTGTTGGCGCTGTTGGGGATTGGGTGTCTCCCGATGTATTATAAGTAACAAAGAGTTTTGGTGATTGCGTAGAGCTTCCGTCATAGCTTCTTGCTGTTCGTCTTCCACCAGAGTTTCCAGAAACTATAATATTGATGGCATCGCTACTAGTATAGCCAGATCTATTCACAACTTCCTGAATAATAGCTGATAGATTTGGGGTTTGCTGAGCGATTTCATTTTCATCAACAGTATTCCAATCTGGTGGAGACCACTGTACAAATGCTGTGGTTTTTGTTCTGCTCGTAATATCCCCATTAGTACTTGACCAAATTTGGGGGGTATTAGATGCTTCTGCATAAATGTTAAGGCTTACGACTCCTGTTGTGACTTCATCTACAGTAAATTGAATATAGGCATTCGAAATATTTGCTCCAGCGGGGATACTAAGGTTTGCAAAGTGTAAACCTATCTCTTGATTGAAAGAAGGCTCGTTAAAAAGCTCTAAATCGCTACTACTAATATCTATACTATTATCGTTAAGATTTTCTTCAGCATCAGCATAACTGGATGCTATTTGAGAGGATACTAGAACACCCCCCGAAACAGTATCAGTATTAACCGATACTGAATTACTAACCACACTTTCATTGCCTGCGGCATCTAAAGCTGTGACCGTGAAATTATAGGCGGTTGCTGCTGTAAGTCCCGTTACTTGATAACTCAACACATTTCCTAAGGTGGTTTCCAACACCGCATCTTTATAAACTTTGTACCCTGTAACCGCTATATTGTCCGTCGCTGTCGTCCAGCTTAAACCTGCCATGGTATCTGTTTGTAATGTACTCGATAATGTTGGTGCAGAAGGAGCTTCCGAATCTGTTATTGGAATTATTGAAATATTATCAATATCTATATAATCCCCTACGGTCATACTATACATAAAAAACTCTACAGAGAACCCTGTACCATCTAAATTTGTTAAAGTAGAAACATATTCTGTGGGAGTAGTATTAAAAGAAGGAGCCGGGTTTGGTGTAAAACTCACATAAGTCCCAAAGCCATCACTGTTTCTTCCTTGAGCTGTTCTACCATCTGCCCCAGTACTTTCTGAAGCTGTCCATCTTAGTTCATGAGGCCCTGTTGTGCTTGCTGGAAAATAAAAAACTAGTCTCCCTGTTCCAGTAGTATTGGCAGTTGCTCTAATTTTAAATGTTCCATCTCCATTACCTTCACTCGTTATGTCAACACCTACTCCTGTACAACTTCCTATAGAATCTGCATCATTATTTAAATTAGCTGCATTGCCTTCTAAAAAAATATTATTACTTGTGCTATTGGTTGTTATAGCCATCGTATTGCTAACCACACTCTCATTCCCTGCAGCATCTAAAGCAGTCACTGTAAAATTATAAGCTGTAGCTGCTGTTAGTCCTGTTACTTGATAGGTTAAAACACTACCTAAAGTGGTTTCCAAAACCGCATCTTTATAAACTTTGTATCCAGTAACGGCTATATTATCTGTCGCTGCTGTCCAACTTAAATCTACCGTGGTATCTGTTTGAGCTACACTAGAAAGTGTTGGTGAGGTGGGAACCTGATTGTCTACCGTCATAACAGAAACCTCATCTACCCAAATTTTATCAATAGTGGTGGCAGTTTGAGTGGTGCCAAATGTTAACTTTATGGAAGAGGCATTTGGTGTTACTACCTCATCAAATATTTGCCAGCCTGTTTGAGATGAAGGTGCCCATGTATTAGTTGGTATTCCTTCTTCAATCCAAACAAATCCATTACCATAACCAGTTCCAGCTTCATTTTCTGTTTTAAATTTTATAATCACCCTAATGTCTACACCACTTTGTACAGCTATATCCAACCCGTGCCTTGCATAGGTTTGATTATTGGTGTTTTCAAGAAAAAAGGAGTAGCTACCTGTATCCGATTCATTGGAAATGCTTACCGTTGGGTTACCATGAGATGAAGATAAAGACCCCAAACTATTTGACTCGTTTACTGTTGATACAGCAGAGTTTTCAGTGTATAGCTCCTGCCCAAACAGCATAACATTGCTAAAAATTAACATCGAAACTAAAAGACCCTGTTTTATAATTGTTTTCATGATTTATAACTTCAATAAGTTTTCTATTTTTTTAAGTCGGCTTTCCTGGGTTTTTAATCTTTCTTCAAGATCAAGAATAACGATATCCTTTTTATCTATTTTTCTTTGTTGTTGTAAAATATAAAGTGTTAACTCTTCTATTTTTTCAAGAAGCTTTGCATTCATATCTCCTAACTGAATACCACTTTCCTCTACTTCTTTGGCTGATGGAATATTAGGTAGATGCCCCTTACGTTTTATGTATTCTTCTACTTGTTTAAGTGTAGGTAAATCATAACTTTTGGTAAACACATAATCTGGCCAGTCATTTAAATCAACCCGTATTTCTTTGGCATGTATATTACCATTAACGGCTAGTTTTTCATCTGGTGTAGTTGTACCGATACCTACATTACCTGTATTGTAGTAGACATCCTGGTTATTCAAAGTCCAATTACCTGAGCCTCCTCCCGAAGCCGGATTAGTCGTAATAGCCAAAGTATTACTAACCACACTTTCATTCCCTGCTGCATCTAAAGCTGTCACTGTAAAGTTATAAGCCGTTGCTGCTGTAAGTCCTGTTACTTGATAAGTTAAAACATTGCCCAAAGTGGTTTCTAATACTGCATCTTTGTAAACTTTATAGTTTGTTACAGCTACGTTATCGGTTGCTGCTGTCCAACTTAAATCTACTGTCGTATCTGTTTGTGCTGTACTGGACAACGTTGACGTAGAAGGAACTTCCGAATCTACTATTGGAATAATTGAAATATTATCAATATCTATATAATCCCCTATGGTCATACCATACATAAAAAACTCTACAGAGAACCCTGTACCATCTAAATTTGTTAAAGTAGAAACATATTCTGTTGGTGTATTGCTAAAAGAGGGCTTGGGTGTGAAAGTTAAAAAAGTTCCAAAACCATCACTGTTTTTCCCTTGCGCTGTTCTTCCATCAGCCCCATTACTTTCTGAAGCCGTCCACCTTAACTCATGAGGTCCTGTTGTACTTGCAGGAAAATAAAAAACAAGTCTTCCTGTTCCTGTTGTATTGGCTGTGGCTCTAATTTTAAATGTTCCATCTCCATTACTTACGCTTGTTATATCAACACCTACTCCTGTACAACTTCCTATAGTATCTGCATCATTATTTAAATTAGCTGCATTGCCTTCTAAAAAAATGTTATTACTTGCACTATCTGTAGTAATAACTACAGTATTACTAACCACACTCTCATTACTAGCTGCATCTAAAGCGGTCACTGTAAAATTATAAGCAGTTGCTGCTGTAAGTCCTGTAACCTGATAGCTTGAAACATTGCCCAAAGTGGTTTCTAACACCGCATCTTTGTATACCTTGTATCCAGTTACCGCTGCATTATCTGTAGCTCCAGCCCAACTTAAATCTACTGTGGTACTTGTTTGTGAGGTACTGGATAAGGTTGAAGCAGTGGGAGCCTGAGTATCACCAGATGTTGTTTCAAAAGCAGTTGCCATGTCCGATAATTTATCAGACATATCACTTCCTATGATAACATATGCTACTTCACCGTCAAATCTTGTATAGTTTGATGTTAAAACAGTTCCATAACCCAAAGCCTTTAGCTCTTCATTTGTATTACTCCCAGAACTATGTGTTAATGTTGTTAAGGCAGAGTCAACGGAGACGATATAAGTGGTGGCATTGTTTCTCGACAATCCAAATAAACCAGTTCCTGGAAAAGTAAATACAGGAGGTAAACTTCCATCTGAATTTATTTCTGGTCTTGAAAATATTGTATTTATAGAAACCTTAGCATTTCCAAATATGTTATGCTTAGTCGTATAGGCTTGTGTAACTTTCACATAAACACCTGCATCATTCTGCAGATAATTAAGCCCTGACGATGTAGGGTTAAAACGCGTATTTATTAAGTTTAAACCATCTCCCTTTACTCCAGTAGCTCCCCATGTTAATGCTCCTCCAAAATCATCCTCTGTTGCTTTTGGACCTGTAGGATTCTTCCAGTTTATAAGTTTGAAATTTTTATCTCCACTTCCTTTAAAGTATAAAATCAAATCAGAACTTGCCCATATACCATTGGCTTTTGTGCTAACAATCACTTGATTTTGTATGGCTTGGTCGGCAGTACTTGGTAAGGCATACCCCTGAGTAGTAGCTTCGTCTAAAATTGCTTGATATGACATATCAAATTGAGCAAAAGAAATACTGCAAATAAGTAAGAAAATGGTTTTTATAATTATTTTCATAATTTATAACTTTAAAGGCATTTCGTTAAAATTGAATTTAATAATCCCATTACCAAATAGTTGATCTTGGTATATTAGTTTTATATGGTCGTTAGGATTTATATGATTAAAGTAGAGCAATACTCGTTTAAAAGGTGCAACTTTAAAATTACGTTCAAAATTCACTCCTGAACATGAAATAGTATCGTTAGAAGATGTTACTATTGAGAAATCTTTTTCGATGGTAAATGCCATATATTTTACAGCATCTTCATATGATTTGTTGGTGTATTTATCTAATAAAAGATCGGTTTGATTGGTGTGTTGAAATTCAATTTCGATGACGCGTTCTCTTTTATTTATATCATATAAGGAGTCTGCTTTTTTATAATCACCGCCGGTACTTTTAAAAAAATAATATTGCAAGGGAACTTCTGTAGCCGTATAATTTATATCATTGACAAACTGATTGACACGCTTAGATTTCCATCCTTGTTGTTGTAAATTGTAGATTTTATATGCTGGTTGGGTATTTGTTTTTTCAGAATTATTACAAGATATAATAACGCCTAGCACGCAGATAAAAAGACAGTAAAACGAAAAATTCTTAAACGACCCCATTAAAAAAACACTTGTTAAAACTTTCATTAAAATTATTGAAAGTGTTAAAATGTCTTGTAGGGATTCTCCGTTACATTATTAAGGAAAAACCTTTTTAATGGCCTTCATATTTTTTATTTGCATATTCTATAATTTGATTGGTAATATCAATGGTCTCTTTGGCAAACATAACATTACCATTACCGTTCGTCCCCAATATAATCTCATAATCATGAGCTTGCCCATATAATTTTATATAAGTATTAAGTCTATGCCATACATTCTGATTTAAATTATAAGTATAATTATCTTGAGCTTCTTGTAACGCTTTACTTTTATAAGCTATTTGTTGCTGTAGGTTTTTAGTAAATGTGTCTACCTTTTCTTCACTTGATAGTGATTTTAGTTTTGAATATAAACTATCAAGTTCTTTTGCTTGTGTATTAATCTTGGCTTCTTCAATAACTTTAACATCTTTAGTCATATTAAAACCGTTAAACAATTTAATGTTATCTACATACACCATATCTTTCTGATTAATGGATTGTAAATAATTAATTAAAGCTACAATGATGGCTATTACTATTAAAATAGTATTTGTTATAGTAAGACGATTAAAATTAGTCATGGATTTTTGTTATTGTTTTTTTTATGTTATTAAATGATACGATTAGAGAGTCGTTATATGCTTTTATTAAGGTTAAATCATCTACCGCTTCATTTTCTCGTTTTCTATAGAGTTTTTTATTTATTTTTAATAAAATAAGTCGTGTTGCTTTCTGATTACCTTTAACAAAACCATGGTAACTTATGTCTGGCCAAACCGCAGTTGTTTTTTTAATGGGTTTAACAGGCGGCTTTTTTGATACTACTTTGGGCTTCGTGGTTATTACTTTTTTTCTAAGGTTTTTAGAAGTTTTAAAAGGTGTTTTGTTTATTATTTCGAGTAAAAAAGTATCTTTCGTCACCATATATTTAGGTTGATAACTTATACTAGACATCTCATTTTTAATATTTTTTTTTGAAGTATTAGGCTTACCAAAGTACTTATATAGCACTGCCCCCCAAATCACAATAAGAAAGACTATTAAAACACTATTTAGATATTTTTTTTTCAAATGACGTTTAATTAGTATTATTATTCAATAACTATAGATCTTACAATACTATAATCACTTTCATTTTTAGCTGCATCTATAGCCTTTATTCGCCAGTAATAAGTATTAGGTGTGACAAATTCGTAGACTGCAGAATTGTTTGTCGTGCTAGCTGAATGGATAATGGTATTAAAATCGGCATTTGTAGAAATTTCTAAAGTATTCGTAATTAGCGATTGAATAGTTCCTGAATCGGCACCATTAGCCCAATTAAAAGTAACAGACGATGGCGATACTTTTGCATCATCCAATGGTTCAGATAATGTTGGTTGATTAGGTATCACGGTATCAATAAAAAGAGATCGTACTGAAAAAAACGTTTCAGATGTTGTATTTATAGCTTTAAGCTTCCATATATATTCGGCATCTTCATCAAGTTTAGTAGGGTCGATATTTAAACTTGTTTTTGTTATATCTGCTTGTTGGAAGACGGTTTGTTCTCCTCCCAACTTTTTTGCCAATACAAATGTATAGGTGTCAGCACTAGCTAAACTGTTCCAGGTAAAAATGATGTTTTTGTTATTGGTATATAAATTTTCTGAAGGTGTTTGAAGCAACACACTTTGATTTGATAAATCTTCTGAAGCGCGCATCTCAAAATTAATAGGAAAAGTATAATCTGTTTCATAAGCAAAATTTTCAGCTTTGATACGCCATTGATAATCTCCCGGATCCAAATTATAAGTGAAATTTGTTATTGTCACTAAAGAGTCTGCTACGTGCCTTTGGTTATTTTTAATAATTTGAACTCTATAACTATCAGCGCCTTCAATAGTTTGCCACAAAAACTGAACGGTATTGCCCTCAATTACTGTGCCTTCGGTCGGTGAAATAACCTGTACAACATCATTTGTAATATCTTCTTCTAAAATATCATCACAAGCAAATGCTATAAATAGTAAGGTTAGTATTAAAATTATACTATACCAATTTGGGTATAAAATGGTATTATTTAGCTTTTTCATAATTCTGTAATATTATTTTTAAATAGAGGGTTTGCTTATTTGTCCTATAGTTTTTTTTTGAGTAAAATTCTGAGCTTACCACACGAGAATCTTTGAAGTTCTTTTCTGTTTCATAAAGTAATTTGATGAGCGCTTCATAGGTGCCTTCAATCTCAATTTGGTTAGAATAAATTAAAAATTCCTTATCAGCAAATACATGAACGTCTTCAATGGATACTATATTTATTATTAAATCTGTTTTAGATATAAAATCAAGAATTTTTTGCTGAACATGTATAGGGTTTAACGAGCGTCCCCCAATCAATTTATCTAAAACCTTGATATCATTTTTTAAAGTATATAAGCTATTAAACGAATGATCGGTATTCGCAAGTTTTTGCTTTACATGGTTGAGCTCCTTTTTAGCAGCTAAGGTATGCTTAAACGTTTTTTTATACGATGCCATAAAAAGCAATACAAAACCAATTATAACTAAGAAAAATTTTCGCTTATATGTTAAATTATCGAACACTTAGATTTCTATTTTTAGGTTAAATGCATTCATTATTTTGCTTTCTTGCGAGTAATCAACAATATCTAATTTCTCAACCCACTTTAGTGTCTTCATTTTTTTTATCCAACGATTAAAAGCATCATCATTTGTGACTTTGCCTGTTATATTAATGATATTAAAATGAAAGTCTATCTTCTTATCATGCTCTATTTTTTTTAGTCTGGGAATGACATGAATTGTTTTCAATGTAATTTCAGGAAGTGTTGAGTTTCCTATATCTGCTACATATTTTGTAATGAAACTTTTGTTACTAATATTAGTGGTTTGAAGTATTTTTTCTTTTAATCCTTTTTCCTCTTTAAGCGCGTTAATCTCCATAGCTGTTTGTTGTGACAAAGCATAAACCGATTCTTTTTCAGCTAAAGTTCTTACATAGGAATTGTGTAGCAAGTGACTTGAAAAAAGTGTAAGTAAAAAAAAGAAAAGTGAAAACACACATGCTGTTTTAAACCATTTTTTAAACTTGAATTCACTAGCGTTATTACTCAAAAAATCAGTATCAAATTCAATACTATCCTTAGGAAACTTATAGCCAAAAAAAGCTCCAATTAGCGGTATTTCATAAGCGTTAAAAACATCTCCGTTGATTGCATATTGGTTTTTAGAGTTACCGGCGTTCCTAAAAGATAATATTGTATTTTCATTTATATCGATGGCATAATTAGCTGATGAAATACTCGAATAGTTTTTTATAACAGGAAGTAAATTGGCCATTACAAAAGGGCCATAAGAAAGATGAACTACAAAAACCCTTAATGCATTTATCTCTTTTATAAAAGTGTCAATAAGTTCTTTTCTCGCAACTGATACGTATACCGTTTCTTCTTGCTTATATTCATAAAAGTAAAAGTCGTCTAGATTCGACTTAAATATTAAACTTTTCCTATACCCTGCTTTGTTTTCAACACTTTTATTTATGATACTATCTCCTTCAATATGTAAAATTACCGGGTAGTTTTTATTTAAATTCGCTTTAAATGCATCATCAATATTTTTAGATGTATACCGATCTTCAATTTTTAACTCATTGTCTTCGAATAGCAATGTTATTAAATAATACACTGATACACCATTATTCTTGGATATGCTTAACGCATAGTATCTCTTAGTATCGTTAAATATGTTTATTAATTTTTTTGGTAACATTTTAATAAGTAACTGTAGGCTTAATAAAAATATGAAGCTTCGATTTTTCTTTTCTTTTCTTTCTTCCACTGAACAACCATTTAATTACCGGAACTCTCGATAGTAAAGGTGTTCCTGTTCCTGAATTTTCATTTTCTAATTCATCTAACCCTCCTAAAAGAATCATCTCATTATTTTTCACACTAATCATCGATTCAAATTTTTGAGTAGACTTACCTGGAGGAGCGTTCTCTCCTGCCCTTCCTAAAAATGAGCTTTTCTCAACAGAAATAGTAAGCGTCACATTTTCATCTTTAGAGACAAAAGGTTTAATATTTATACTCAAATTTGCTTCGGTCGATTTCCACGTACCAGATTGAAGAATATTATTATTTACACCAGAATTTATTAATCTGTTATTCTGCTCAAAATAATAATTAGTTTCGCCTATTGAAGATGTGGCTTCATGCCCATTAAGTGTTACTAGTTTGGGTGTTGACGATAATTTAATAAGTGAGTTGTTTTCTAAGGCTTTTAAGTTTAGATAAAATTTCTCGGAAACCTTACCAAGGTTTACAATCCCTAAACCATTAAATGCATCAATTAATCCGTTTACTGATGTGGCATTAAGGCTTACATCACTTGTAGGGAACAAAACCCCCGATGTAGCTCCTGGTTCATTATTAATCCCAGCCTGCATGCCTGTTTGTATTTCATAGGACTTCTGATACTGTGCAATAATAACCTCTATTTGAATAACAGGAACGACCCGATCTATTTCATATATATAATCTTTAAATCCTTGGATATGATTTTTTGATCCAGAAACCACAAAGCCATTAAGCTCGACAAATTCTTTAATTTCGAGTGTTTCTGTTACAGCAGCTGGCAGTGTACTCAAAACTGTTTCTATAGTTCTGTTTTCTAACTGCACTAATTCTGTCATTCTAATACCTTCAGTAGCATGCTCGCCTATTAAGTATAAGTTATCCGCTTTTTTATAAGTATAATTTTCGCCTTTAAAAAGATGGTTTAATAGATTGTCGAACGTAATACCATTGGCCACCAAGGTTGTTATCACGCCTTGTGGCGTATTATACATAAAGAAATTAATATTTAATTTTTCAGCTGCTTCATTAATTATATCTGCGGCATCGGCTTCATAAGCTTTAATATCTAAAAAGCCTTGAGCATTTGTTTTTATTTCAAAAGCACCTGCGCTTGCTTGATTTGTGGATCTGTTTTTTGTTGATTGACTTCTTCTGCTAGAACGTGATGCAGTCGTTTTTTTAGGAACTTGTGGAGGAGCGACTACGCCCTTTTCAAGGTAATAATTATCGTTTTCGTCTTTGGTTAAAACTAAACTATTTGATTTTGCCATCATTTCCAACACCTCATCAATAGGCCTGTTTAAAATATATGCAGATACTTTTTGGTCTTTAATATCCGGAGCTAATACCACATTTTTTTTTGAAGCATCCGTAATCGCTTGTGCTACTCTTGGTAATGAATCGTTTTTTAATTTAACAGATAAAAATTTGTTTTGTTCATTATAAGAAACATCTATATTTTTTAATGGTTTCGGTTTTTTAATAACAACCACTTCAGGCTTTTTATTAAAGATCAAAATATTGTTTGACACATCAACTTCCAGTTGGTGTTTTTTAATTAAAAATAAGAAGACATCTTTTATATTTACATCATAAAAATTGCTTGTAACAAGTTGATTTAAATTTGAATCGACGCTAACATTTAATTGATGTTCTTCTGCTAAAGCATTGATAAAATCGTACAATGTTAAACCACTTAAATCAATTCTAACATTATCTTGCAACCCTTTTTTCGTTTTTGATAGTTCGTTTAATTTTTCAGTAAATACTTTAATATTCGTTTGTGAAAAACTTATATTAAAAATAATACATGATATAAGCGTCATTATAATTCTGTACGACATAGTTTAATTGATAAGTATTGGGTAAATTTCATCTAACGATGTAAGTCCTTTTGAAAATAGATCAAAAGCTTTGTCAGATAGTTTTTTGTTTTTCATGGCATCAGACTGTTCCAATGTATTCTTCTTTATGGCATCAATCACATCACGGGTAATGGGTAGTATTTCATAAATAGCTCTTCTACCTTTATAACCAGTATGGTAGCAATCATCGCATCCCACAGCTACATAGTGTTTCTTTAATTTATTTTTTGGAATAAAGGACCATGGTAAATCGTCTTCATTAAATTCCTGTTCTTTCTTACATGTTTTACATAGGGTTCTTATTAATCTTTGTGCTACAGATATATTGATAGTTTCGGCAATTAAAAAAGATGGCACTCCCATATCTACCAATCTGGAAATGGTACCTATTGCAGAATTAGTATGAATTGTTGATAGTACTAAATGTCCTGTTAAAGATGCCCTAATAGCCATTTGAGCAGTCTGTGCATCTCTAATCTCTCCTAACATAATGATATCTGGATCTTGCCTTAAGAAAGATCGTAATGCAGATGTAAAAGTGAGTCCTATATTTTCTTTTAGTTGTACTTGATTTATACCCTTTAATGTATATTCTATAGGGTCTTCAACAGTAACAATATTCGTATTTATGTTATTGAGGTGTTTTAAAGTCCCATATAAAGTGGTGGTTTTTCCAGATCCGGTAGGACCACTAATTAAAATAATACCATTAGTCTTTTTTACAGCTTCCAGATAAAACGGCAAATCATCTGCTTCAAACCCTAGTTGATAAATATCCAAATGAGAAGCATCCCTTCCTAATATACGCATGACCACTTTTTCACCATGATGTGTGGGCAAAATAGAAACCCTTATATCGAAATCATCATATTCAATTCTACCATCTTGAGGCAATCTTTTTTCTGTAATATCTAAATTCGATTTAATTTTAATTTGGTTAATCAACTCTAAATAACTCTCTTTTTTTATGTTATTTTTCTCAATTAATTGACCATCTATTCGCAATCTAACCCGTACATCTTCTTCATATATTTCTATATGAATATCACTGGCATTTATATGCTTTGCTTCAAAAATTAGATCTTCCAAAAAATCATTGCCATAAGAAACCAATTTAGGCTGAGAGTCATTCTTTCTATAATAAATGGAAAGCGCTTTTTTTATTATGGAAGTCTCTACAGTTTCTAAGCATATTTTCTTATCAAAAAGCAGTTTAAGTTCTTCTTTAATGCTATAGAGTTCTAATTCTTGATTTTGATCAATGTAGAATACATATTCAGTTTCTGTAACCCTTTTCGGAATGATTAGAAAGTGATTTGCCATCTCAGAACTAATAGCTTGCTGCAAGCTAACCGATACGTTTATATGATTAATTTTTGCTGCCTCCATTAGATAGATAGATTCATATTAAATACATGCTGTACGACTATATTAATGACAAGGTACAATGCTAAATAACCTGCAAGTGGAACGGTTTCTATCTCTTTAAACAATAAGATTATGACATATAGTAACAATGAAAACAGTAAGCCTACTATAAAAAATAGAATAAATGTTTCAAGTTTGAAAAGCGGCGTTATGGCTATGAAAAAAGCGATATCCCCTAAGCCAATAAAACGATCTATGGGGTTAACAAATGCTTTTGTTTTTAATGAAAAATAAAGGATGAGACCTAATATATTAATGAGTAAAAAAACAAGATTATATATAATATCTATTAATTTTAAATTAGGAGACGTATAATTAATCAGTATTGAGAAACTGAAAATTAGTATAGGTAAAATAATATGTATGGTTCGCTTTTTTGTATCAAAATATAGTACAAAAAGCAACACGATTATTAACAAAATGTATCCTAAGTTATGTGCCATATTAATCTTTTACAATTTCTCTTAATTTACGGTCTTGGTCTATTTCCCAGGTATTGAAGACTCCATCGCCATCAAAATCCTGCAATGCTGTAGCTGTGGCTTTAAAACTATTTAACGAAGCTTCTGTAACTGCAATTTTATATACTGCTTGTCCGCCTTTATCTATAGTTAAAGTTTCTTCAAACCCCAATTCATTAAAATCTGCAGTGTATTTAGAATGGCGATAAAAATGGCTTTTTTCTAAACCATGAATCATACTTAACATATTCTGTGCTTCAATAGATTTAGCACTTGTAACTACAGATGTTTGGTTGGGCACGACCAAATAAATTAAGATCCCAATAATACAGAGTACAATTAAGATCTCCGACATAGAGTATGCCTTTAAATGGCCCTTTTTTTTCTTTAATTTTAATACTAACTTTTTCATTTTTTAAACTTTAAATTATTTGATGTCTAATTTTGAATGACCTTACTTAAATTAAAAATTGGTGAGTACATCGCAATCATTATAAAACCTACAATCCCCCCAATAATGACAATCATTATTGGTTCTAAAATGGTTCCTATCATTTTAGTAGAATGATCTACATCATCGTTGTATTGGTTTGCCAATCCATCATACATAGTATCTAACTCATTAATTTGCTCACCAATGGCCGTTAACGATATTATTTTTGAAGTAAAAAAGGTGTATTTCTTTAAACTACTAGCTAGGGTTTCTCCTTTTAGAATGTCTTTTTTAGTTTGTGACAACGCGTTTTTGAGCGGGTAAAATGTAATCATCTTTTCTACTAATTCTAAAGATGTGATTAATGGGGTTTTTGCGGATAGTAATAACCCAAAAGATTGGCAAAATCGTGCTAAGTATATTTTTCTAATAAGGCCTCCAAAGTAAGGTGTTTTTAGCAGTATATTTGATGTGATTCTTTTATAAACCTCATGTTGTTTTAATAACTTATGTGCTACAACCGTTAACAAAACAAACCCCGTTATCACTGAAATTATAACATTAAAATTGTTTGAAACATTTACAACAAATTGTGTGATTTCGGGTAATTCCTTTCCGAATTGCTGAAAAACAGATGCAAACATAGGCACTACAAAGTTTAGCATAAAATAGAGTACCCCAAATGTTATAAGTAACACAAACACCGGGTATGCCAAAACAGAAACAATTTGTCTTTTCATTTTAATTTTTCGTGAAAAGAATTTTTGGAGTTGATCAAAAATCGCTGGTAATCGCCTTGTATCTTCGCCTATTTTAATACTATAATATTCGTAAGGCGAAAAGTATTTATAATTTTGTATGGCTTGGTGAAGTGATTTTCCTTTAACAACATCATCATTAATAGTTTTATAAATAGATCTTACAAATTTAGATTTTTGTTGACTGGTTAATATTTCTAATGCTTGATTAAAATCTACTCCAGATTTTATAAGAGTCGAAAATTCTCTATAAAAATCTTCTTTTTGTTTATCAGAAAACCGTTTAAAAATAGACGTAGAAAAATTAATCTCTGTATTTAGAGCATTTTTCTTCTTTGCTTTTGGATTATATGTACTTATTTCAATTTTCAACTGCTAGTATTTGTTCTTTTTAACGGTTATGGTTGTGTCATTAAAATAGACGCTATTTATAGTATTGGCGGTATTCTTTTTTAAATAATAATTTGTATTGATAGAATCACCCAAAACTTCAATGGAAACCTGAAGTATTTTATCCAAAGGTTTAGAAATACCGTTTTGTAAAAACTTATGGCTTAAAACTCGGAGTTTAAAAGTGTCTGTTTTTATATCATGGTGTCTTAAAATAAAATGCTTTGAGACTTGATAATTTATACTTGATCCATCGTAATACTCTAATAACAATTGGTTGTTATCTTGAGTAAAATTATTAGCGTTATAAATATCATTTTTAATGGTTGTATTAAATAAGTTGTATTGTAAAATGCCTGTATTCTCATTTTGAAAAAGTGTCATTTGTTTTTCTATTAAATTAAACACAGTATAGCTTAGCGTTATAATAATTCCCATAAGAATTAAACTTATTAAGGCCTCTAATACTGTAAAACTCTTCAAACACATGCTATTCATTGTATGGGATTAGCTTGTTAATTTGATACTCATTATGTCCTGTTTTTATAAAAAATGATAGCAAAACCACTTGATCTTCTTTATTAATTGTCACTTTTTTAGTAACAGTATATCCTCTATATTTAAAAACATCATCTTCGTAATCTTGCTGTTCTATACTTTCATGTGTTAAAAACTCAACAGTATGTTTAGCCTTATAATAATAAACCGATTTGTTTAGATTAATAACATTTAGGTAAGCCATAAAAACCACTAAAACACAAATAGAAATAATGGCGATTGCTATGACAGATTCTACCAATGATGAGGCTTTCAGCTTTTTAAAATTCTTTAATAACCGCATGTTTTTTTTTATCGAATGAGTTATTAAATAATGGAAGCTCCACAAAATTCTCGAGAAGTTTCTCTTTGTCTATACATCCATTTAAGATGATATTTTCATAGTTTGAAGCCTCTGTTTTTAGAAAAAACCTATCTGTGTAAATGCTTCCAACGATTGTGCCTTTTAATTGTGTACTTCCATAGCAATACACATTCCCTATAACAGTAGCATCTTCATTTATATATAATTTACGTTCTAAAGAATTATTATAAGTATCTCCATCTATTACAATTCCTCCAACTAATGTGCTGTTTTTTTTTATTTCTATGGAAACTATATCTGTATCATTTTTAATATAAATACTAGATGGATACAATAAGGATACGTTTTCCTCAACAACAACCGTCTGATTCGCTATAATTTGAACATTACCTTTAAACCCCGACGCAATTTTAACAACAGGGGCTATAATAACCACATCGTTTAGTGTTACAGAGCTATCTATTTCTAAATCGTTAATGGAATACAAAATAAAATTACCCTTACAGCTAATATCCTTTAGGGAAGCTATACCATTAACATCTATAACTTTGGTTACATTATCAAACCCATTAACTAGCACCTTTTCTTCATTAATGGCATTAAATGATAAACGGGGTAAACCAGAAACATCCAGATTAATAATTTTATCAATTTTCGGGAGTCTATCTTTAGAATTTAATTGCCTACCTTTTAAGGTTAATGCATTACCTTTTTGTCCATTAACATAGGCTTGCTCAGAGCGCCCATTAGGGATTTTGATATCTCCTAAAATTTTAGTTTTACCAGATAATTTTAAAGGCTTATCATAATCTGTAACATACAAAGCCAAATCGTCTTCAACTTTTTTAATGCTACCCACCAAAGCCATTTTGCTAATAGTATCATTTTTAAATACTGTTTTACAAATTAAAATATTGTAAAAACCCCAGTTCTTTTTTTCAATAAAAGATGGGATATCATCATCAAAAACAGTAATTTCCTTAGTATCGTTATATGAAACCAATTTGCTATTATTCAAAAAATAATTGAATGCCGACTCATTTCTACTAATTAAATCTTCTTGTAAATAAAGCCTATCATTCAATATGTTTTGGTAATGAGATATTAAAATAAAACAACCACTAAAAACAGAAATAATAACACAAACAAAAATGGCATTCATTAAAGAAGATCCCTTTAACATGTACTTAAGTTTGAAATTATTTTTGAAATTATTTTTCAATTATCGAATAATTATATTTTCATTTTTTTCTTTAATCATATATGATTAAAAGTAATAGACATGCTATTAAACCAATTAGGGTTATACCTTAAAATAAAAAGGTAATTCCTTACTTAAAAGAGCTTCAAAAACTAAATATTAGAGCATATTTAACTAAGGTTTACCAATAAATAAGCCTGAGTTTTTAATCAAAATTTAAAGATTAAATATCTTAATTTAGCAGTGTTACATAATTAAATAAACCCTTTCTCATGAGCTAATTGTAACAGGTCTCTATCCCCCTTACCTTCAACATTAAAAACATCTTTTAGTATTCGTTTTCTTCTTTCTAATGCGGCTATTGAAAGGGGTAAAACTTGTGGCAATTCGTTCATTTTAGTCCCATTAGATAGTTCATACAAAATCTTTCTGTCAATATTGTCAATAACAAAGTCATTTGCAGATTGTTTACGCAATATTTTCATTACAGTTTTACTGTAATAAGGTGGATCTAAAACAACTGTTTTTATGGTTTCGGTTAATATGTCTATAGTTAAATCTCCTTTAGTAACATAGGCCTCAGGATTAACATTTTTAAGAATACAAGAAATCATGTAACTATCATCATAGCTTGTAGATACAATTATTTTGATCTTTTTAAATTGCTTTCTAATTAATATGCCTAAATCTTCACCTCCCAATATTTTATTGTCTTGAGAAGCAGGCAGCCCTATATCTAAAAAAACAATATCAAAGGGTTTGTTTTTGGTTGCTTCATTGATTTTAAAAATAGCCATATCACAACTATGGGCTACATCGATATTAAATTTAAGGGTCTTATTTAACTTTGCTATAGTTTGTAAAGTTCTTTTATAAACATTTGTAATTAATGGATGATCATCAATTAGTAAAACTCTGTAGGGACTCATCATGTTAGAGAATATTAAATTAAAAAAATGTTATTTTTATCACAATCAATTTACTTCAATTTAGTTTAATCCCTCAAAAAAACTAAGTGTTAAATCACTTCTTTTATACATTTTTAATAAAAAAATTAACTTTTAAGTTTATTTGTTATAATAGGCATTAACTTAAATAGTTTTAATCAAATTTCATGTACTCATAGTATCTTAACAAACATAAAATATAGAAATGAAAAACCCCATACTATTTAACTGTAATTAGTGAAATGGATACTTCTATGAGTGAAACAGTATTTTTTGAAAGGAAAATCAACTTAACCCCAATACAGAAGTTTGAGACAATGTATTAATCATGGATTCTATATTATTAATATATGTTTTACTAAATGGTATATTTTTTAAACACTTTTTTAATGTACAATTTAAAGTACCATAATTAACTCTGTTAACATAGTTTTTATTGACAATATAACTTTTATGTATTCTTAAAAAATTTCTTGGTAATGTTAATTCAAAAGTTTTAAGTGTTTTAAAAGCACTTATGGTATGCCCGTTGTTCATATAAAAATCAGTAGTATTATTATCTGCTTTTAAAAACAAAATTTCATCCGTATTCAAATACTGATAATCTTTATAAGATTTTAGACAAATAGTTTTATTTATTTTATTTGGATGTTTTTTTTTAAACTTTAAAACAGCTTTTCTTATATCTAGGTCAGTTATTGGGTTTAATAAATAATCAAAAAAACCAGTTTTTATGGCATCATATGTTTTTTCTTTTGAAGATGAAATAGCAATAAACTCATAATCTTTTTTTAAATATTGCTCCACTTCATTAACAAAATTAAAAGGATTGTGTAATACGGTATCTAGATTCAAAAAGATTAAATCGGGCATGTTTTTAAGAATAAACTCAATAGGTTCTGGATGATCATAAGTGCAACCGATACAATTAAATTCAGGAAAATCACTAAGCACTTCTTTAATTTTATTTATAACAGTTTCTTCTGTTTCTATTATGAGATAATTCTTCAAGGTTTTGTAATTAAAAAATGAAAGCAATTATATTCATATTCCTACTATTGTCGCTAGGGTTTTACCATATTTAAACTAAGGGTTTTCCGTGGTTTATATTAAAAACAAAAAAATTGGGTTGTTGAAGACTTCATTGATCTTGATTAAAAGTCTTAAAGATCACTTGACGATTTACTATTAAAAATAATAACAATTCCAAACAAAAAACTGTCTTCTTAGACAATCTTTTGTGTATAATCAGATAAAATTTCCATACTGCGTACTAGAATTGAAAATCGAGATTAACATTAAAAAAGGTTTTTTTATAACAATCTCATTCTCAAATCAATGAATATTTTATTAAAAAAAACGATAAAATATTATTTTATTTAGAATCATTCTTAATAGATTTGCAGCAAATATATGTCTTATTTTTATTTATTCTAAATAAGAATAATGTTTTTTTAGTACAAAAATATATAACTATAAATGAATAAAAAATTCTCAATCGTCTTAGCTTTACTATTATCTTTTTCCTATTCTTTTACTCAAACTGGAAGTGTAAAAGGAAGCATTACTGACAACACACAAATGCCCTTATCCGGGGTTAATATTTTAATTAAAAATTCGATTAAAGGCGTACAATCGAATGAAAATGGAACATTTGAAATTTCTAACATTTCAAATGGCAATCATACACTTGTTATTTCTTATATAGGTTTTAAAACCAGAGAAATTTTATTCTCAATATCGAATAATCAAACAAATACATTGGGAACTATTATCCTTTATGAAGGAAATGAATTATTAAGCGAAGTCATCGTACAAGGCGAACGGAAAAATAAGTTTTCAAGAAAGAAAACAGCTTATGTATCTAAATTACCTTTAAAGGATTTAGAGAACTCACAGGTATACAGTACTGTTACTTCTGAATTGTTAGAATCTCAGGTAGTTACTAATTTTGATGATGGTATAAAGAATGCGACCGGAGTTAGTAAACTTTGGGAAGCCACTGGACGTGGTGGAGATGGCACTGGTTATTATACATTAAGAGGTTTTTCCATACAACCTAGTCTTATAGACGGAGTTCCTGGTTCAGTTTTTAGCTCTGTAGACCCCTCCTATATTGAGCGTATAGAAGTTTTAAAAGGACCATCTGCCACCTTGTTTGGTAGCACGGTTAATTCGCTTGGTGGATTAATAAACGTAGTGACTAAAAAACCTTTTGAAGGTTTTGGAGGGAGTGTGTCTTATACAGGAGGTTCTTTTGATTCTCATAGAGTTTCTGTTGACCTAAACACCCCTTTAGGCGATAAAAACAGTCCTTATTTTAGAATAAACAGCTCTTATCTTACCCAAGGTAGTTTTCAAGATGCTGGGTTTAGAAAAACATTTTTTATAGCACCATCATTATCATATAGAGTAAACAACCGTTTAAATATTTCTGCCGGAATTGAATTTTCTAAAACAAGGCAAACCAATCCTGCCATGCTCTTTGTAAGAAGAGGATATCCTATAAAAGGAACGACTCCTGCAGAATTTGGAATTAACCCTGAAGCTTCTTTTACCAATAATGATATTTATCTTGAGAATCCTGTTTTTAATACACGCTTAATAGCAGATTATAAAATATCAGACTCATGGACCTCTCAAACTATTTTTTCCAGTAGTAGTTATAAAAGTGAAGGATATTACTCTTATTTACTCGAAGGTGCCAGTAGATTCTTTTTAAGGCCCCTACCCGACCCAAGTGATCCAACCTATCCTTTTATAGTGGGTAGCAATCAATTTTTTGAAGGCTTATTAGAAAACGATTTAATTACCAGATTAATGATTAAGCAGGATAGTGGTCAGGAAAGCTTAAATGTTCAACAAAATTTTATTGGAGATTTTAAAATAGGAAACGTGAGAAACAGGTCTGTGATTGGTTTTGATTATGTAAAAAATGAAGCCTATGACAGGAATAAGGATAGTGATCCCAATACGGGGTTTCCTATTGTAAATGGTTTTTTCTTACCAGATGGAACACTTATTGACAATCCGTTGACTCAAGGAGAGATAGAAACAGCATACCCGCATAGCCCAACTTTTTTTGACCCCATATTTGAAAACTTACCTGCAAATGATATCGAAACAAAATCGCAAACCATGGCTATCTATGCTTCCGATGTCATCAATTTTTCGCCTGCTTTATCTATCATGTTGGGCTTACGTTTAGATTATTTTAATCAAGACGGAGAAAAATCGGTTAAAGAAGATGATTATACCAAAACATCTTTTTCTCCAAAATTTGGAGCTGTATACCAACCCATATTAAATAAAATGGCAGTGTTTGTAAATTATCAAACTGGCTTTATAAATGTGAACCCTAAAATTTCTGTTGATTTTAATACAGGTAATACCATTATAGAAACACTTCCTCCAACAAAATCGACACAGTACGAAATAGGTACTAAAACCAATTTTTTAAATGGAAAACTAAACATTGGTATAAGTTATTATAATATCACTGCAAAAGACAAGCGAGATACCGACCCTGTAAATGGATCAACAAGTATTAATATAGATGAGATTATAAGCCAGGGTATTGAACTCGAAGTAAACGCTAACCCTTTTGATGGGTTAAACCTTAGAATCGGTTATGCTTATAATGATAGTGAAATAACTAAAACAGTAGCAGAAGGGCTTCTGGGTAGAAGACCAATAGAATCTGGAGCCGAAAACACATATACGGTTTGGGGAGATTATAAATTTCAAGAAGACACGTTTTTAAAAAATATGGGGATTGGTGCTGGTTTAAATGGCGCGTCTGAATATTTTACCATAAACAATAGTACTTCTGGTCAATTTAAATTACCAAGCTATACCATTTATAACGCTTCAATATATTATGATACACCAAAATTCAGAATTGGTATAAAAGCTAATAATATAACAGATGAAGTTTACTATAAAGGTTGGAGCACCTTAGTTGCTCAACAACCGAGAGCATTTTTAGCAAATGCTGTTTATAAATTTTAATGTTAATCAATTTTTATAGTTAGTAGTTAGAATTAGTTATTTAGTTAAGTTGAAGCAACTCTAAAAGTATTTTTAGAGTTGCTTATTTTAAAAAATATGATATGATAACAAGCAGTATACTCTTCATTTTTTTGGGAAGTTTTTTTCTGTACACGGCATCAGAAAAAGCAGTAGTAAGCCATAATTTAAGAATAGAAAAGTGGATACATTCTAAGCTTAAAATTTCAAAGGTTATAGGGCTTGTATCTTTCTTTCTAGCATTAATAATGGCTATAATATCTTTTGGTCTAACATCTGGAATATTGTTTTGGTTGCTATCATTGGTTTTAATTTTAGGGCTAATTGTTATCATGTCTCCTTTAAAAAAAGGACTCTACAAGTCTGTTTCTGTTTTACTTTTCATTTTATTAATACTCGAATTATATTATTAAACTATGCCGGCAAATCTTAAATATTTAAATAAATCACCGTGGCAACAATTCGCCAAAATTTCAGCAGGTTTGTTAGGTGGTTATATTATTACAGCGCTTTCCCATATGTCCTTAGCCCTTTGGTTACCATACCCACAGGGCATTTTAATTAGCTTTATATTCACTTTTTTTATTGTTTGGTGCGCCTTATTAATTATTCCATTTTTATTCAATAATGGGTGGAAAGCCTGGTTGTTATATTCAGGTATTATAACTGTCCTTTTGGGAATCTACATTTTAGGAAATCAAAACAATCCCTTTATATAATGAGCAAAAGAAATTATAACGTATTCTTTAACATGCATACCGTTAGCGGCATCGTAATTAGTGTTGCTCTGTATATCATCTTTTTTGCAGGGGCTTTCGCTTTGTTAAAAGATGAAATAACTGCTTGGGAAGATGGTAAGCCCATACACCATATTGAAAGAAAAGACATTGATTTCGACCGTATTTTAGAAGCGTTAGATAATAATCATGAATTAACAGGTAGAGATTTACAATTAAATTTAGGAGAAGAAAGCGATAAGATCAGCATTTCAATGAGTCCTAGTAAAGACACTTTGGCCACTGAAAAAGCAAAGCAAGGACACTTTCTTTATGCTGATATAAATACGGTTGACACAAAAACATATCCAGAACAATATTCTTTAGGCGAGTTTTTATATCGTCTACACTTTTTTGCACAACTACCCACATTAGGTATGTATCTTTCTGGTTTTGTGGCCTTATTTTTCTTATTTGCTCTGGTAACAGGTGTTGTTGTCCATTGGAAAAAAATTATTCCCAACTTTTATGCTTTCGATCCGCGAAAGACTTTAAAAAGGGTTTGGACTGATGCCCATACCGCTCTTGGGATCATTGGTCTACCTTTTCAGTTCATTTTTGCCGTCACAGGTGCTTATTTTTGTTTAAGTATTTTAGTATTGATCCCGGCTAATACTTTATATAATAATAACCAAGACAAATTAATGGAGGATTTACGTCCAGAACGTAAAAATTACGAATGGATTACTACAAGCCAAAAAGAAATTCCTAGTTTTAATGAATTTGCAAAAAAAACAGCAACACACTGGGATAACTTCCACTTAACAAGAGCGTACATTAAAAACTATGGCGGCACCAATATGAAATATATTATAGCTGGTGAACTTGAAGATAGTGAGCGTTTTATAAGTATCGGCCGTATTGTCTTTGATGCCCATACTGGAAACATATTGAAAAAAAAGAGTCCTTATGAAGGTGTTTATACAGAAGATGTACAACGGGTTATCGGGCGTCTACATTTTGCAGATTTTGGAGGAATCCCTTTAAGAATGATCTATTTTATTTTAGCACTCGTCACCTGTTTTGTTATTATCACTGGGGTTTTAATATGGATCGAAGCTCGTAACAAAAAAAGTATGGCTATTAACCAAAGACTGTACACAGCTAAAGTTGGTCATATCTATTTAGCCATTTGTCTATCTATGCTTCCGGTAACTGCACTGGCTTTTTTATTTGTAAAATTTTCAAACGACTATTTTGACGATAAGCAAACTGCTATTTATTGGTTTTATTTCATTACTTGGTTGATTGCTATTCTATTTTTCAGATTTAAAAGAGATAATTACTTTACCAATAAGTACTGTTTATTATCAGGTGCTATTTTGGGTTATTTAGTCCCTGTTACTAATGGATTTATTTCAGGAAATTGGTTTTGGGTCACCATTTCACAACATCAATTTGATATTTTATTAATAGATGCTTTATGGGTGATAATTGCCTCCTTCTCCCTACTCTTCTATTTTAAAATTCAGCCAAAAAACAACATGCAAAGTGCCTTTAATAAAAACCCTATAGATTATAAAAACATTAAAGCCTTAAAAGCGGAAGAGGCACAAGTAATAGAAAAAAAAGACACTCATTTAAAAGTAAAAAATAACGATAAAAACCATCTACCAATGCGAACAAAAATTATTACATTATGGTTACTTGTCATCTTCGGATTTGTATTTCATCATATTTACGGTTTAGCAACTGTATTTTTTAAAGAATCAGTATTCATTGAGGGTTCAACAGGAGAAACACCCTTTTGGGCACATCAATGGCGGATTTTAATGGAAGGATTAGCCTTTTTATTTGCTGTTCTTACAGTACAAGTGTCTAAATACTGGTTTCGATGGGCTTCCTTTATCTGGGGAATCATAGTAGCATTATTTAATACATATCATGTTATTGAAGCCATTATGCATGAAGCTAATAATTACTCTGAAATTTTTATTTTGTTATTAATGGCTATGGCAAGTGTCTTTTTAGTAATAAATCTAAACAAATGGAAAAATGAGGCCATTGCTTAAAATTAAATAAGAAATCGAACAAAACTAAGCGTTTCTTATAATGATAAACCAATTAGCTTCAGAAGTAAAATTTATTGAAAGAAAAGAATAATATTGATTGGATATACATCGTTTAAAGTGTATACAAAAATAGAACTTTGAGATAAAACGCACATATGATCACTTCTTATACTTCCCCTTCAGAAATTACTCTACAACACAGAATAACGGAACACGTATTCAATCGTTTTGGAATCGATTCTAGTAATACCAATCAAATTATTGAAAATACGACATTAACTGAAATAAACCCTGATTTTTTGGTTGATGTCCTCAATGTATTTTGTAATTATGAAGATGTAGATATTAATTTATTTTCCAAATATCCGGTTCCTGTGATTGTAGATTACTTAACACGTTCTCATAAGTATTATATGGAAAAGATATTGCCGGAAATTGGACAGAGCATCGCTATTTTACTTAGTAATTATCCTAAATCTCACCCACTATTAGAAATTTTATATAAATTTTATTTTAAATATAAAGTTGATTTACAAGAACATTTTAATGAAGAAGAAGAAACATTGTTTTTGTACGCAAATAGTCTATACAAAGCTATATTCTTCAAAAAAGAAATTTCTTTTTTTATAGAATTTCTACAGAAAAACTCTATTGATGACTTTGTAGAAGAGCATTCCGACACTGTTGAAAACCTATCAGATATAATGAATGTTCTTTTGCAATATGAACCACCAAAAACCAATAAATCTTCTTTTAGAATATTACTTGAAAAATTAAAAAACTTCGAGTATGACTTAAATATTCACGCATTTATTGAAGATAAAGTGTTAATAACAAAACTTTATGATTTAGAACAAAATATAAAGCTAGAAGTTAATAATTAAACAAATCAAAAACCATAAAGTAAATAGCCCTGAATATTAAAATTCAGGGCTATTTCGTAAATTATAGAGAAAAAAGGACAACTAATAACTACCTCTATAAAATACAATATGTTACACAATGCCAAATAAATTCGTAAGCCTTGCCTTTATATTCATCAGGCACTTCTTCCTTAGTTGTCGTTTCGATAATATATTTTGTCTTCCATGGCAATTTGAAAGATACCAATCCATTATCATCAGTTTCTAAAGTTTTTGACCACTGATCTGACACATAAATTTTCACTTCATTTTTTACTAATGGTTTCTCTTTGTATAATACTTGAAGCTTTATTTCTTTTTTGTTTTCAGAAATGTCTTTTACCGTAATTCCTTTATTATTTAACGCTTTTGTTTTTCCTCTTGTATTTCCAACATTTACTTTAGCTACTGCATGATAATGTGTTTTAAAAATACCAAAGTCGTATTTTGTATAATCAATAACGTCGATTTTATCATTATTCAAAATAATAGTATGAATCCCTTTTGAAGCAGGTGTAAAAGTTCCTAAATAGTAATCTTCAGTTGAGGTTACTTTTATTTGTGTCTTATTGCCGGCAACATCAACTACCCAAAGTTTAAAATCTTTTACTTTTGGAAATGCTTCACCATTTACTTTTTCAATGACTCCATAGGTATACTCTCCAAAATAAACCTTTACCTCTTGTTCTTTACCTATAGCCCCATTAGGATTGGTTTCGATCCATAAATAATGTGCAAAAGTTTGTGTTGTTGCCAACACTATTAATGCGAATGTTAAAATTGATTTTTTCATTTTTTTTCTTTGTTTTAAAATTGGAAAAACAGCCTTCCTGTTTGTATAAGAAGGCTGTAAAAATTAAACTAACTAATTATATTTCAATTAACTCAATTATGAAATATGCCTTAAAACTTGTAGGTTAATGTTATTTTACCATTAATTCCAGGTTCAGATTGCCAGTATAAATAGCTGCCATAATTAGCACCGGAATACAAATACTCATCTAAAATATTATTAAGATTTACTTGTATTCTAAAAGCATCATTTTGCCATGATAGCCCACCATCCAATCTAAAATAATCTGGCAAGTCAGTTTCATTATCTGCTCCCCAAGCCCAACTAGAACGATCTACTTGATATTGGTAACCTAGTGATAGCCCTAGTCCTTTTAATTTTGATTGAGAAACAAAATTATAATTTAACCAACCGTTTGTAATATGTTTTGCATGCCCTGCTATTCTATTTCCAACATTATCCGGGTTAATATCTTTTGTAACTTCTACATTAGTATTTGCATAATTTAATACGACATTTAATTCTGGAGTGATTTCTCCCTGAAGATCAAATTCAATTCCTTTAGATTGTACTTCACCTAACTCTAAAACATACCTATTATCTCCGGGATCTGTAAATGCAATATTTTCTTTTGTTATTTGATAAACTCCCAACGCTGCCTTTAAACGCCCATCAAAAAAGATTTTCTTAATCCCCCCTTCAACATCTATTGCTTCAACAGGGTTAACTGGCTTTTCATTGCTTGTCCTTCCATTTTGTGGTAAAAATGATTGATCATATAAAGCATATACCTTCAATGAAGGCAAAACATCAGCACTTACACCAACTCTAGGTGTAAACTCGGCATCATTTTCATTTTTCCCTACTGTAGATAAATTGGTGTACCTACCTGCAAGTGTTAATCTTATTTTATCGTTGGCAAAACCTATTTCATCCTGTAAGTAAACAGATCGGTTTACAAAACCATTATATGGCGTTCCACCATTTCTATTTCTAATATCAGAAGTATCAAAGCTTGGTATTTCCGTATTACCATATATTGGATTATAAATATTAAAGGGCGTGCTAGAGTCTACCACAAAAGGTGCCTGTGTAAAATCTGCCCAATAATTTTTATCTGTATAATCAAAACCAGCTAATATGGTGTGACTGATACTTCCTGTATTAAATTTACCGTTAACATAGGTTTGGAAATATTTACCTAAAGACAAAGCATCCCAATCATATATAAAACGTGTAGCATCACCTGTCTCGGTAATACTTGCCCAAGCAGAATTACCATCTTGTTCATATCTTAAATAAGCAAATTGAGTTTCAAAGCTCCAATATTTAGAAAATTCATGCTTAAAATTTGTAAATGATGTAAATTGATTAATATCAGTTTCCGGGTAATTCGTATCTAAGAATTTAAAATCTCTATCTAAGCTTCCATAACCATCGGCTACCGGAGCAAATACATATGCGGAACCTATAAGACTTTCTGCCTTTTCTATATTTGCTTCCGTCGTTAAAGATGTTTTCTCTGAAAAGTTATATGTTATTCCTGGAGCTATAGCAAAACGTTCAACATCTTCACCTCCCCTGTGTGAATCGTTTGTTTGGTACATGGCATTAAAGCGGTATAATAATTTTCCGTTTTCTGTTAATTTACCTCCGAGATCCAAAGCGCCTCTATAAAAATCGAAACTACCAGTCGTAAGAGATATATTAGCTATTTTATTTGCTACTGGTTTTTTAGTAACCACATTATAGAATCCACCGGGCTCACCAGCAGAAAGCATAAAACCTGAAGGCCCTTTTACAAACTCAACGCTTTCTACAAGACTCATGTCTTCAGATAATGGTCCCCAGGTATCAGATACATTAAAACCATTTCTAAAAGCTGGCAATCTAAAACCTCTCATATTTATACGCGCAAAATGTCCCCAGTGCTCTAACATGGTTACACCGCTTACGTTTCTTATGACACCATCCATCATGCTGGTTACTTGTTGATCAACAAGTAAATCATTGTTTATTATCTGAACATTTTGTGGAAGATTTACTATTTCCGTTTTTAAACGAAGAGATCTTGATGGTGTTTTTGCACTGTACTTATTTTTTTTATGGCCCTCAACAAGAATTTCATCTAACTTTTCTTCTCCTTTCAATAAAGTAATCGTTGGAACATTTGTCGTTTGATTGCTTTTGACTAATACCAAAACTTCTTCAGATTTATAGCCAACAAAAGTAACTTTAAGTGTATAGTTACCAGATTTTATATTTTCAATTAAATAATCGCCAAAACTATTTGTCATAGTTCCTGTACCTGTTTTTTTAATTGAAATATTAGCATTTGCAATCTCGTAACCTTGTCTTGAAATAACCTTTCCTTTAATTTTTCCACGCTGCCCATATACAAATGTTGCTGAAAAAATAATTGTTAGTAGTAATAGTAATTTTTTAATCATTATTTTTGTTATTTATATTTAGTCTAAATAAATTTAATACAAAAATAGAATGGTTTTTCTATAAACAAATGACGTGATTTGAAGAAAAAAAGACGTGATACAGAAAATTATGAACTTATAGATTTAATAGCATTAAAAACAAGTTTAAAAGAACATATATCTGAAGAGATCCATAAAATTGAAGAAGAGGGACTTACAAAAATTGAACGTCATATAGTGCCAAAATATGGTAAAGGAATGATTATAGAATTTCATTTTAATAATGTTGTAATTTCTATAAGCAGATATAGGCTAAACCACGATTTTAAGATTTATAATCAAGGAGAAAAGAATAAACTACAATTATCCTTTCTACTGGAAGGTGAAAAAATAATAGGCTTAAACAATACAATTGAAGAACTTCTTTATGAAAGCCAAGAATGCTACACGGCATATATTAAAACCTATGCTGGATACAATAAAATATCTGGAGGTAAACCATTTAAAGAAATCAAAATTACTTTATCAGAATCGTTTCTAAGGCAACATGGAATAAGTAAGGAAATTGAGTTTAAAAAATTAACCGATAATAATTTAATTATCCCAATAACAAACGATCTATTTTCAGTTTTATCAGATTTGGAAACAAAAAAAATAAAAGGGATTTCACGAAAAATATATTTAGAAGCTAAAGTATTGGAAATACTAGCTATCCAAATTAATAATTATAAAAATATAAATATTGATGGTTTAAGTGTCCAACATAATAAACATTTAAAAAAACTCTATAATCTTAAACAATTTTTAAAGAATAATTTAGATAAAAATTACTCAATGAATCAATTAGTAAAACAAGTAGGGTTGAATGAAAGTGTACTACGAAGTGAATTTAAAAGAGTATTCGAATCTACCATTTCTAAATATTTTGTTGAAGAAAAAATGATTAGAGCTAAATATCTGTTAGAAAATACAGAATTACCAATATATGAAATCGCTGAGAGTGTTGGATATAAAAATGCAACACATTTTAGTGCTGCTTTTAAAAGGTTTTATAATGAAAGACCAAAGGAGTTTAGAGTTAAGATTTAAGCTAATGTCTTTTCTTTGGTAGTATGTCTTTAAGGATTATCTATCTATTTATTTGTTCATTAATTTTTTTTCTTAAAATAAAACCAATAAGTTAAAATATAACTGCTTTAAATAAGCAAAGTAAGAACAATCAACCTCAGAGAAGCAGGTTATAATAAAATTACCTTTTGCAATTCTCATAGGTTATTATTCCCATATATAAATGTTTTAATTTTAAACTATCATAATTAATCTTTGGGTATGCATCATCTAATTCTTTAACAGGAGTATTTATGTTAATGTTTTTAATAGCATAGTGAGTTTTATGATAAAGGTGATTTTTTTTAATAGGATCTCGTATTCCTCTAACCCAACTCGTATCTATATCTATTAAATTATTTACTATACTATCAGAAAGTATTTCTTTTATAACACTAATTGGATCATAAGCATATTGTGCTTTATAAGCTGACACTTCATCGAATAGGTCTATAGCAAAAGGTTTTTCGCTATTCTTAGTGAAGGCAATACCTCCTTTGAGAAATTGATATGCATGGGTCATCTCATGTACAAAATTAGGAATATTATTCCTTATATAGTTAATCGATACTACATTTTCATTTTGATCATAAGTTAAATTACCAGAAGAAGAATCTATAGGGTTTAATTTAAATTTACAAACAGATGACTCTAAAATATCAAAATTAATTATTGTTTTTTCTAGAATACCTATTCTTTTTTCATATTCGTTTATTCTTTTTTCATATTTGTCTTTAATTGTATCTTGTAATTTATTTCTGTCAATTATTCTTTGTAATTGTTTTTTATTATCAGTAATTTTCGTCAGCCTACCTTTAACACTATCTTTATATTCTTGAAATTTTATTAAATCTCTAGTAACTATACTATTTCTTATAGACATGGGATTATAATTCTTAAAATATCTACTATCTGGCTTTCTAAAAGCAAATACATTTAAACTTTCTCCTACATCTTCTGTTTCCTTAATGGTCTTTAATATAAAAACTATTCCAATGATTATGGTTATAGTTCCTAAAATTACTAGAATTTTCTGGTTATAATTTTTGATTTTTTCTATTTTCATATCTTTCTTTATTTAGAAATAATTAAACCTAACAATTCCATACCATAAATGAAAATAACGCTATCATAAATTGATAGGTTTTTATCTTAAAAAGAAAATAAAGTAGATAAGGGTAATAATTTTTAATCAAATTTTTAATGAAAAAACATTAAGTTTATGTCTTGAAAATTTCAATAAAAATGGTCAAATGTAATTAAGAAAAAAAACAACAAACACTTGACTAACAATATTTTACCAAAGATCACTCATAAAAATTACCTTATACGGATTAAAACTTATCTTAGATGGATTAAACTTACCTCTGATGGATTAAAACTTGTCTTAAAAGGATTTTATACAAAAAATAGATATGTTCAATTTTCTTTTGAATTGTTTCTTAAAACCTCATACTTCCTCTAGAATTGCAACTTAAAAAGGAACCCTTCAATTCCCCCTCTTCATCTAAATATTTCAAACTAATAACTAATGTTCATTCAAAAAAGGTAGTTTAAATCCAAAATTTTAAATAAGTTTGTACAGTAAACTTTAGGGGTGTTCCTTTTTGGAACTGAGAGAGTCCCTTTGAACCTGATATGGTTAGTACCAACGAAGGAAAAAGTTAGAAATGTATCTTATATGCATTTACATACTTCTTATTTAAGTACACATTATTTATAATGGCTGTGCTTCTATTTCAAAGTACTTTGTCTCTACCTTTTTTAGTTATAAAAAACTATTAAAATTGTATTATTTATGATTAAAATATCGGTAAATGAGACGGTATTAGAGGTTGAAGAAAGCACCACTATTTCTAAACTACTTACTAAAATCAAGTCGCCTTCAGAAGGTATTGCTTTTGCTATTAACAATAAAATTATAGCAAAAGAACGATGGGACTCACACGACTTCAATTCAAATGATCAGGTTTTAATTATTCAAGCAACTCAGGGTGGTTAATTCTATTCCAGCATTAAACTTATAAAATGAAAACAAAAGACACAGCTCCAAAAGAAGGAAAAATTTCAAGAAATCCATTTCCTAACTCTAAAAAAATCTATGTGCAAGGTGATATACACCCAAACATACAAGTGGCCATGAGAGCCATTTCTCTTAGCGATACTAAAGATGCCATGACTGGGAAATTAACGCCTAACGAATCAGTAACCGTATACGATACTTCGGGACCTTATACAGACCCTAATAAAGACATAGATATCCATAAAGGCATAGATCCTATTCGTAAACCATGGATTTTAGATCGTAATGATGTAGAAGCATTGGATCAATTTACTTCTAAATATAGTAACGAACGCTTAAATGATACCTCATTGGATCATATGCGTTTTTCTTTGCTCAAAAAACCATTACGTGCTAAAGAAGGAAAAAATGTAACCCAATTACATTATGCAAAACAGGGTATAATAACGCCTGAAATGGAATATATAGCGATTCGCGAAAATCAGCGAATTGATGAAATGACTGAAATTAAAAAGCAGCACAAAGGCGAGCACTTTGGAGCTTCAATTCCTTCAAAAATCACTGCCGAATTTGTTCGTTCAGAAGTTGCAAGAGGCCGTGCAATTATTCCTTCTAATATTAATCACCCAGAAGCAGAACCCATGATTTTGGGACGAAATTTTTTAGTAAAAATCAATGCCAACATTGGTAATTCTGCTGTAACATCTTCGATTGAAGAAGAGGTTGAAAAAGCAGTTTGGGCATGTCGATGGGGTGCAGACAATATCATGGATTTATCTACGGGTGAAAACATTCATGAAACTCGGGAATGGATTATTAGAAACTCTCCAGTTCCGGTAGGAACTGTTCCTATATACCAGGCCTTAGAAAAAGTAAATGGCGTTGCCGAAGATTTAACATGGGAAATTTTTAGAGATACCCTGATTGAGCAAGCAGAACAAGGTGTCGATTATTTCACCATTCATGCCGGTGTATTATTAAGGTATGTTCCTATGACTGCTAAACGGGTCACAGGAATTGTTTCTAGAGGTGGTTCTATTATGGCAAAATGGTGTTTGGCACACCACAAAGAAAATTTCATTTACACCCATTTCGAAGATATTTGCGCTATTTTAAAACAATACGATGTGGCCTTTTCTTTAGGGGACGGATTACGTCCAGGTTCGGTTGCAGATGCTAATGATGAAGCTCAATTTGCTGAACTGGAAACACTAGGTGAACTAACCAAAATTGCACGTAAACAAGAAGTACAATGCTTTATTGAAGGTCCTGGTCACATCCCTATGCACATGATTAAAGAAAACATGGAGAAACAAATTGAAATTTGCGATGAGGCTCCTTTTTACACATTAGGTCCATTAACAACAGATATCGCTCCAGGTTATGATCATATTACTTCTGGAATTGGTGCTGCCATGATTGGATGGTATGGCTGCGCTATGCTTTGTTATGTGACTCCAAAAGAACACTTAGGATTACCTAATAAAGAAGATGTTCGAACAGGTGTGGTTACCTATAAGTTAGCTGCACATGCTGCCGATTTAGCAAAAGGACATCCGGGGTCGCAACATAGAGATAATGCATTAAGTAAAGCACGATTCGAATTTCGCTGGGAAGATCAGTTTAATCTAGGTCTAGACCCTGAACTAGCAAGGGAATATCACGATGAAACCTTACCTGCAGATGGGGCTAAAATAGCCCATTTCTGCTCCATGTGTGGGCCTAAGTTTTGTTCGATGAAAATTTCTCAGGAAATACGCAACTTTGCCGCTGAAAATGATATTGTTGAGAATGAAGTCGTTCAAAAAGGTATGGAAGAAAAATCGAAAGAATTCAAAGAAAAAGGAAGCGAAGTATATTTATAAACCATGATCGTATTAATTGCTCCTGAAAAGGATATTCATAGAGAAATTTTAATTCTAAATCAGCTTTTCGAAGCTGGTTTAGAATACTACCACTTGAGAAAACCCGAAAAAAATTATCAGGAGCATTGTGACTATTTAAATCAAATTGATGTTAAATACCACAATCGAATTGTGGTTCATTATTTTCATGAGTTAATCAATACGTACAATCTAAAAGGCATTCATTTTCAAGAACAAAAAAGAAGAGACCACATAGATAATCCAGGACATTATTTTAAAGAATTAAATATGTTTGGCAAAACGATTAGTAGCTCATTTCATGAACCTGATGACTTAAATAACTGTGAGTTTGAGTTTGACTATCACTTACTAAGCCCTGTTTTTTCTTCAATTTCAAAAGAAGGCTATAAAGGCAGGGGTTTTGATGTAAACCATATTGATAAACGAATTATTGGAATGGGTGGTGTAACAACTGATAATCTCTCTGAGTTTAATAAACTAGGCTTTAATGGGGTTGGTGTTTTAGGAGGTGTATGGAATAACAGTAACCCTGTGGAAGTTTTTAAAAAGATGAAAAATCACTTTGAGCGATAAATGAATGACAATAAATATATATTAACTATAGCTGGCCATGATCCCTCGGGAGGAGCAGGATTAACATCAGACATCAAAACGTTTGAGGCGCATGGGTTGCATGGTTTATCCGTTTGTACAGCTATTACCATTCAAAATGATATTGATTTTAAACAATGTGTTTGGACAGAAGTTAATCTAATTATGGCTCAATTAGAAATCTTATTTGAGCGCTTTGATATCCATGTCGTAAAAATAGGCATTGTAGAATCCTGGAAAACATTAGACCTTATTTTAAACAAATTACATCTATTAAGTGCGGATATCAAAATTGTTTTGGATCCAATCATTAAAGCAAGTGCTGGTTTTGATTTTCACGAAACCGAAAGCCAGGATTTACTAGACAACATATGGAAACAATGTTTTATTGTCACGCCTAACTATGATGAAATTCAAATTTTGTATCCGAAATTAACGATTGAAAATACGATTGAACATATTTCCAGAACCTCCAATATTTATTTAAAAGGCGGACATCGAAATGACAAAAAAGGTTGGGATACCTTGCACCACAGCAGAATCGTCATGGTAAACATACCTCCAAATACTGATAAAGTTTATGAAAAACACGGAAGTGGTTGTGTGTTATCGGCTTCACTGGCTAGTCATTTAGCATTACATATAGAATTGGAAGATGCTGCTAAAAATGCAAAACAGTACACAGAACAGTTTTTAAATTCTAATGACAGTTTATTAGGAAAGCACAAATACACCCCCCAATACCTAACACCTAATACCTAGCAGCCAATAGCCAATATTATGATTCCAAAAATACATTACATATCACAAGGAAATACCACAAAGGAACATCTTGAAAACATCCAAAAAGCATGTACTTCTGGAATAGAATTAGTACAGCTGCGTTTAAAGAATTTGTCCGAAAAAAAGATTTTAAAAATTGCCGAAGAAGCCAGAGAAATTACTGGGCACTATCAAACACGTTTAATTATTAATGATCATTATAAAATTGCAAAAAAGGTAAAAGCAGATGGCGTGCATTTGGGAAAAAATGACACCTCTCCAACTATTGCAAAAAAATATTTAGAATCCTGGCAAGTTATTGGAGGTACAGCCAATACACTTGAAGACTGTGAAGCATTAATCGAAAAAAAAGTAGATTATATAGGTCTGGGACCTTTTCGTTTTACAACTACCAAAGACCATTTAAGTCCCATTTTAGGAGCAAACGGTTACCTAGCCATTCTTGAAGCATTACAAACAAACACTCCGATTATTGCCATTGGTGGTATCACCATAAAAGATGTTCCTGACATTTTAAAAACGGGCGTTTACGGTATTGCAGCTTCAGGAGAAATTACCAAAAACTTTAATAAAATTAGTCAATTCAACAAACTTTTAAACAGCTCTTCAGCGCAAGAACAGGTTTGGAATCCAAATCAAAAAATATAAAATGACAACGGATATACTTAAAATAGCTGACAAGACTTTTAAGTCGAGATTATTCACCGGAACAGGTAAATTTAGTAGCACAAATAAAATGCGCGAAGCCATATTAGCTTCGGAAAGCGAGTTGGTTACAGTAGCATTGAAACGCGTTGATTTAGAAAAGGAATCGGACGATATGCTTGTTCATTTAAACGGAAGCCAAATTAATTTGCTTCCAAATACGTCTGGCGTAAGAACCGCAAAAGAAGCTATATTTGCTGCCGAATTGGCCAGAGAAGCCCTTCAGACCAATTGGGTAAAACTGGAAATACACCCAGATCCCAAGTACCTCCTTCCCGACCCTATTGAGACTTTAAAAGCTGCTGAAGAATTGGTAAAACTCGGATTTGTAGTGATGCCATATATCCATGCAGATCCGGTATTATGTAAACGGTTAGAAGATGTAGGTGTACCATGCGTGATGCCATTAGGTGCACCCATTGGAAGTAATAAAGGCATTAAAACTTTAGATTTTTTGGAAATCATTATTGAACAAAGTAAAGTTCCTGTCATAGTTGATGCTGGTATTGGTGCCCCGTCTCATGCGGCATTTGCCATGGAATTAGGGGCTGATGCCGTTTTAGTAAATACTGCCATTGCCGTATCTCAAAACCCTGTAGACATGGGAATCGCTTTTAAAATGGCTGTTGAAGCTGGTAGAATGGCTTATAACGCGAAACTAGCTCCCATTAAAAACCGGGCTGAAGCAAGTAGTCCACTAACCTCTTTTTTAAATGATATAAATTAATAAAACGCTATGTCCTTTAAAGATACATTTGAAAAATACGATTGGTCTGTTTTAGAAAAAGAGATTTACGAAGTGACTCCTCAGGAAGTTGAAAAAGTCCTTCTCAAAGATAAAATTGAGTTAGAAGACTTTAAAAAACTAATCTCTCCGGCTGCTAAACCCTATATAGAACAAATGGCACAACGCAGTAATGCCATTACTCGGAAACGTTTTGGGAATACGATTCAAATGTATATTCCCATGTATCTATCTAATGAATGTCAAAATATCTGTACTTACTGTGGATTTAGCATGAATAATGGTATTAGAAGGAAAACCTTGAGTGATGCTGAAATATTAAAGGAAGTTACCCACATTAAAAAATTGGGGTACGATCATATTCTTCTCGTAACAGGAGAGGCCAACAAAACTGTTGGAGTACCGTACATAAAACATGCTATAGACCTGATTCGATCCCAATTCTCAAATATTAGCATCGAAGTACAACCTTTACATCAACAAGAATACGAAACCTTAATTAGCTCGGGTTTGTATGCAGTTTTAGTATATCAAGAAACTTATCATAAAGCCACCTATAAAACACATCACCCAAAAGGTAAAAAATCGAATTTTGATTACCGATTAGATACCCCCGACCGATTAGGTAAAGCTGGCATTCATAAAATTGGTCTGGGCGCTCTTTTTGGTCTTGAAGATTGGCGTGTGGATAGCTTTTACACCGCTTTGCATTTAAAATATCTGCAAAAAACATATTGGAAAACAAAATATTCTATCTCTTTTCCCAGGCTTAGACCTCATCAAGGCGGATTAGACCCAAAAGTAGAAATGACCGATACGGATTTAGTACAACTAATTTGTGCCTATAGATTACTGGATGAAGACGTTGAATTGTCATTATCTACTCGTGAAAGTGAAACCTTTAGAAATCATTGTATTCATTTAGGCATTACGTCTATTAGCGCAGAATCCAAGACGAATCCGGGAGGCTATAGTGTAGAATCTGAATCACTTGAGCAATTTGAAATTTCTGATGAACGTACTACCGATCAAATTAAACAAATGATTCAATCTCAAGGTTATGAGGTTGTCTGGAAAGATTGGTCAAAGTCTTATGTTTCTGTTGACTAAAATAACGTGATTTTGATATGATTAACGTGAGTTCGATCTATTAAAATCTGTAAATCCATATCATTGAATATATTCTATTAATTGATTACTGCCATTCCAATCGAAGAATGAGGAGAGGTCTAAAAAGTAATATATTTTGTCATTCAGAGTACTTCGACTACGCCCAATACTGGCTATAGCGAAGAACCTTATACTCATGTAAATCAATGCATTATACTTATAAGAAATTCTTCACAACTTCGCTCCTACCTTCGAAACAAAATATATTTTGTTTCTCGGCAATATTCAGAATGACACTTTTTAGACAGTCTTGTTTGTCACTCATACTTCAAGCTGTATATACGACAAATAATTCGAATACAAATCTTTATGTAATATAAAAATAACATCAACAAATACTAAGTATACAAAACAACAGAAATATATACATTTGAGGCTACAAATACTTTTAAAACAATTAAAAATCCGCTAGATTAGTGGTCTCAACAAATAAGAAATATGTGTACTGGTACGCATATACAATTGTTAGGAATAATTTAATCAAAAATCGAAATATATGAAAAGAGTAAAGCTTTTTTATTTAATTACAATAGTATTATTTATAAGCTGTGAAGGAGAAGAAGGGACTCAAGGTTTACAAGGGAATGACGGAATAAATAGTTTAATAAATATTTCTGATGAAATAAGTGGAAGTAATTGTGAAAATGGCGGTTTAAGAGTTGAAGCTGGTCTAGATAGTAATTCCAATGGAATACTTGAAAACAATGAAATTCAAAACACAAAATATGTTTGTAACGGAATTAATGGAAGTAATAGTCTTATAACAGTTATCTCAGAACCTAAAGGGCAAAACTGTGAAAACGGAGGTATAAGAATTAATTCAGGTATAGATGCTAATAATAATAACATTTTGGATGAAAGTGAGATTATGTCCTCTGCATATATATGTAACGGAATTGATGGCAATATCAGTTTAACAAAAATTTCCAATGAAGATTCAGGTGTAAACTGTGAAAATGGCGGTTTAAAAATATACTATGGAATAGATTCAAATAATGACGGTGTATTAAATGATAATGAAGTTCAATACACAACTTATACATGCAACGGGTTAAATGGTAATTTAAGTCTTACTAATATTACTGATGAAGCAGAAGGAACGATATGTGAAAATGGTGGAGTTAAAATCGAATCTGGAGTTGATTCAAATAGAAATGAATTATTAGACGAAAACGAAATAAACATAACTAAATACGTCTGCAATGGAATTGATGGTGTAATAAATGAAGAAATAAGGTTGAAAGTTGCGGATGGTATAGGGTCTACTGCAAATACTTCTAGCTCCATTCCTATAATTGTCGCAGGAATAACATTTAATAAAAGTAATTTTGAAAATGTTGGTTCTATATTTTTTGAATCTGACCCTTATGTTGGTAATAGTAGTAATTATGCATCACTTGAACTTTACAATATCACTGACAATGTAGCAATATCTAATACATTAATAAGAACAAATAATACTTTTAATATAAAAGAAAATTTAATCACAGATAACATTATTGACAATCTTCCAGAAAATGAAATTGTCTTGGGAATAAGATTAAGCTCAGAAATTGATGGAGAATTTTCTGCTAGTGGAATCCCGTACCTAGTCATAAAAAGAAGTAATTAATAAAAACTATTCAACAACGGTAATCGTTGTCCAATCCCATAATTTCAATAAAAAAGGTTTTATTTAAGCCTCTTTACAGAGGCTTTTATTGGAACGGAATCTATGGCTTGGGTATGATCACTCACCATCCTCTTGTTTACGCATAATTCGAATATGTGAGTGAAAACCGTTTCAAAAATAGCCTCGGGAAATAGCTGTCGGATACACCTAATATTGCTGTGCCAAGGAAATTTATCATCTAAATTGTAACTTAGAAAATAAAGAATATCCAAACGCATACTACAATGCCTAATTAATTCATGATCACTGGTCAGGTTTTCCAAATAGCCAACCAGACATAGTTAAAAAAATACTACGGGGTCTATACTTTTTTGTCTGCTGCTACCATAATAAGGAGGTGTTTCTGAACACAAAAAATGTAAATCTAAAACGGCTCTTAATTGTCTATAAAAATTAGTCTTTGGTACTCGTTCACTTAATTGAAAACTCGTGAACAATGGCTCTTGATAAGTCTTTTTCCCTTGCATATACAAAAACACTAAATAATTGTACTTTTACAATGTGCAACGGGCACAACGTAAAAAAGTAATGTGTAATTTAGTGTTTAACCAAAGGTTAGTGCAGTTTTGTTAGTGCAGTTTTGCTACGTCTGATTTTCCTTCGGAAAATCCTCGTACACAAACCGCACTATTTTTATACGTCAACGTCAACATCTACCCTATAACCCAAATAATCGAGGTAACCATAAACTTAATTCTGGGAAATAAGTGATCAGAAACAACGCTATAATCATAGATACAAAAAGGGGCAATAAAGGTTTTACCACTTTTTCTATAGTCGTATTGGCAATCCCGACGCCAACAAATAAGACAGAGCCGACGGGTGGTGTACAAAGCCCTATACACAAATTTAAAACCATCACAATTCCAAATTGCACAGGATCCATGCCTAATTTTGTAATGATTGGCAGAAATATAGGCGTAAAAATCAAAACAGCAGGTGTCATATCCATAAATATACCCACAAATAAGAGCAATAAGTTAATGATTAATAAAACGATAATGGGATTATCACTAACTCCTAAAAGTAAGTTAGAAATATCCTGAGGGATATTTTCATAACTCATAATCCATGACATACTCATGGATGCGCCTATTAATAGCATAACAATAGCTGTAGTACCGCAAGAGTCTAAAAATATTTGAGGCAGATTTTTAATGAAGATTTCTTTGTACCAAAACGCAAGAACTAATGTGTAAAGTACCGCAATGGCAGAAGCCTCTGTAGCCGTAAAAATTCCAGTAACAATGCCACCTATAACAACCACTAAAAGCATTAAACTGGGAAAAGCTGCTATGAATGTTTTTACGACTTCTTTTATAGAACTACGTTTCCCTACTTTATATTTTTTCTTTTTAGCCCAAAAAGAGGCGACTATCATTAAAAATAAACCAGTTAAGATTCCGGGAATATACCCTGCAAGAAATAATGCTGCAATAGACACACCACCGCTAGCCAAAGAATATACGATCAATACATTGCTTGGAGGAATAACAAGCCCTATAGTAGAAGATGTAATATTTACAGCCGCTCCAAATTCTTTAGAATAACCTTCCTTTTCCATTTCTGGACCCAATATACTCCCCATAGCAGAAGCTGATGCCATAGCCGAGCCAGCAATAGCCCCCATAAGCATGGCCGAAATGACATTTATTAAAGCTAATCCACCCGGAAGAGCACCTACTAAAGTTTTAGCAAAAGCTATTAAACGGTGGGCTATACCACCTTTGTTCATGAGTTGTCCCGAGAGTATAAAAAATGGAATCGCCAGTAATGCAAAACTATCGAGACCAGTACCTATTCTTTGAGAAACAGTTGTTAACGCCGGTAATACCGGAAAGCTAGCCATCATAGTTAATAATGATGACATGGCGATACTCCAAGCTACTGGCACTCCAATTAACAATAAACTAATAAAACTTAAAACTAAAATGATGACTGGTATATATTCCATTAGAGTAATTGTTTGTTAAGAATGTCTGAAATTTTATAAAAAATAATTAACAGCCCACTAATAGGAATCACTAAATAAACTAATGCTAGTGGAATTTGTAATGCAGGAGAGTATTGTTCTAATATAAGAGTAATGTAAACCAATCTGGCTCCTCCTACAACAAGTGCTCCTAAACAAAAAATTATGATAAGAATATTTACAACGATCTTTAACTTGATCTGGTTTGCTTTATTAAGTTTTCTAGGAATTAAATCTATAGCCACATGCATTTTTTTTCCCGAAATATAAGCGGCTCCTAATACACCAACCCAAATCATTAAATATCTAGCCAGTTCATCGGTAAACGAACTTGGTGTTCCTACTATAAATCTGGTAAACACTTGCCATAGTACATTTATAACCATAACAGCCATAATGAAAACTAAAGTATTACCCAGAATTTTATCTATTTTCTTTCTTATCTCCATTTTTTGCAAACTAAAGTGTTATACTATTTCTATCATAAAATGCGGTATATAATTCGTTTATTTTTCACTGGTTCAAATTAGTTATATAACATTTTTAACTAAACTGGTATTATTCTACTTTTTGAATTCTATTAATTAAACTATAAATCTCATTTTCATCTTGATAGCCTTCATACATGCTTGCTACTTTTTTCTGAAATTTAGACTTATCAGGATGAATAACCTGAACGCCTGCCTTTTTAACGGCATCCAAGGCTTCTTGCTCTGCCTTTGCCCACAATTCTCTTTGGTATGCAACAGATAGATCAACAGAAGCCTGAACCCATTTTTGTTGCTCAGCATTCAAATCGTTCCATAAATGTGTTCCCATAATGAGAACATCCGGGACAGATGTATGCTCATCTAAAGAATAAAATTTACAGACTTCATAATGACGCGATAAATAAAAACTAGGTGGATTATTTTCAGCACCATCAACCACGCCTTGTTGTAAAGAGGTGTATAATTCTCCCCAGGAAATTGGCGTTGGTGAACCTCCTAAACTACTCACCATATTCATAGCCGTGATACTTTCCATAACGCGAATCTTCAAGCCTTTTAAATCTTCCGGTGACTCTACAGATTTTTCCTTTGTATAAAAGCTTCGGCTTCCAGAATCATAATACCCAAGTCCTTTTAACCAGTATTTTTGACCGCCATCTAAAAGTGCCTTGCCTATATCCCCGTCCAGAACATTAAAAGTATGCGCTCTATCTCTAAATAAAAAAGGCAATCCAAACACTTTCATATTAGGAGAAAAGTTCTCCATAACCGCTGCTGAAACTTTAGTCATATCCAAGCTTCCTATTTGTAATAATTCTAATGCCTGACGTTCGGTTCCAAGTTGTTGGTTTGGGTAAATCTGAATCCTCATTGTACCCTTAGAACGCTTTTCTAAATCTTCAGCCATAAACACCATAGCTTTATGAACTGGATGACTTATATCTAACCCGTGTGCCAGTTTTATAACTTTTTTATCCTGCAACGTATTACATGAACTAAACATGAATAATACTATCAAGACCAGCAGCTGTTTAATAAACAAAAAATTTAGGTTTGGATTTTTCATAAAGCGTTCTTAGTTGGTATCAAATTTAAAATAACTTATAGCATTGTTATAGCATATATCCTGAACCATTTTTCCTAAAAAAGCCATATCATTAGGGATCAATCCTTTTTGTACATCATCAGCTATTAAATCACATAGTATGCGTCTAAAATATTCATGTCTTGGGAACGATAAAAAACTGCGACTGTCAGTCAGCATACCAACAAAATGACTTAACAAGCCAATATTTGATAGCGCATTTAATTGCTTTTCTATACCATCTTTTTGGTCTAAATACCACCAACCTGACCCCCACTGCATCTTACCTGGTAATTCTCCTGTATTAAAATTCCCCATCATACTGGCAAATACTTCATTATGTGCAGGATTTAAATTATAGCAAATTGTTTTTGCTAGCTTATTTTCATAATCCAACTTACCAAAAAATCTTGACATGGATTCAGCAAACGAAAAATCTCCTATGGAATCACACCCTGCATCTGCTCCACACAATGCTACCAGTCTTTTATTATTATTTCTAATAGTGCCTAGATGAAATTGTTGCACCCAACCTTTTTCATGATACCTACGAGACAAATAAAATAAAACATAGGTTCTGTATTTTGCTACGTCATTTTCCGTTAAAGATCTATTGCTTAAAAACTTTTCAAAAATTTCCGCAACCTCACCTTCTGTATAATCAACAACATATAAAGGTCCCGTAACACCATAATCAGATAATTTACATCCATGCTCATGAAAAAAATCAATTCTTGCATCAATTGCTTTGAGCAAGTTATCAAGACTATCAATAGAATAATGAACACAGGTAGCTAACTTATCTAAATAGTTAGTAAACTCATATGTGTTTTCTATAAAAAATAAAGCATCCGATCGAAATGTCGGCAATACCCTTGTATAAAAATGACCTTCTTTAATTTGCTTATGATATTCCAAAGAATCAGTTGGGTCATCGGTAGTACAAACAACTTCTACTTTCATTTGTTCTAATAACTCAGCTGGCGTCTTTAGAGCTAAAACAGCATTCGCTTTATCATAAATGGCATCTGCTGTATCGGGTTGTAGAATAGTATCTATATTGAAATAACGTTTCAATTCTAATTGTGTCCAATGAAACAAAGGGTTTCTCAACGTATAAGGCACAGTTGCAGCCCATTTTGTAAACTTATCTTTTAGGGAAACTGAACCTGTAATAAATGCTTCATCAACGCCATGAGCTCTCATACCACGCCATTTATAATGGTCTTCGTTTAACCAGGCTTTGGTAATATTTTCAATCGGTTTATTTTTAGCTATTTGTTTGGCAGATAAATGATTATGATAATCTACGATTGGCATCTTTTTCGCATAATCATGAAACAAAATTTCTGCTTCTTTAGATCGTAACAAAAAATTATCTGTTATAAAGCCTTTTGGATTTGTTTGATTTATCATCGGCTTAAACTTTTAGAAATTCCTACTTCCAAACCTCTCAATTCTGCCAATCCACGCAAACGTCCAATTCCTGAATAGCCCGGGTTGGTTTTTTTATACAAATCGTCTAACATTTGGTGACCATGATCTGGACGAACAGGAATCAATGCATCTGCTCTTCCTGCTGCTTTTCTTTTTTCTTCTTCTACTATGATTTCTTTTACTACGCTAAACATATCTACATCGCCTTCTAAATGATTCGCTTCATAAAAGTTTCCTTTTTCGTCCCTTTTAGTACTCCTTAAATGTAAAAAATGAACGCGATCTGCAAAGCGTTTAAAAATTTGTACCAAATTATTATCTGCTCTTACTCCTAAAGATCCTGTACAAAAAGTAATTCCGTTAGAAATATGAGGTACTTGTTCAAATACATAGGCGTAATCCGCTTCGGTACTCACGACTCTTGGTAAGCCTAAAATGGGATAAGGTGGATCATCCGGATGTATACACATCAACACGTTATTTTGAGCTGCAACGGGTATAATTTCCTTTAAAAAAGCTACCAGATTTTCTTTTAATTTCTGATCATCAATATGAGTATAAGTGTCTAAAGCCGTTTGAAACTGCTCCAAAGTATAACCTTCTTCTGCTCCTGGTAATCCGGCAATAATATTATTTATCAATACTTCCTTTTCATCTTCAGATAAAGCGTCTATATACGCTTTTGCTTCTGCCTTTTCTACATCGGAGTAAATAACTTCTGCTCCCGGTCTTTTTAATAAATACAATTCGAAAGCGGCAAAAGCCGTCACATCGAAACACAAAGCTTTAGAACCATCTGTTAACTCATAATCTAAAGACGTTCTTGTCCAGTCCAATACTGGCATAAAATTGTAACAAACAATGTTGATGCCGCATGTTGTTAAATTTTCTATACTTTTCTTATAATTATCGATGTATACATTAAAATCTCCTGAACGTGTTTTGATATTTTCATGTACAGGAATGCTTTCTACAACAGACCATTTTAAACCTGCATTTTCAATAATTTGCTTTCTTTCATTAATAGCTTCAACAGTCCAAACATCTCCGTTAGGAACTTGGTGTAACGCAGAAACAATTCCTATTGCTCCTGCTTGTTTAATATCTGATAATTGTACAGGATCGTTTGGCCCATACCAACGCCATGTTTGTTTCATTTGTTTTTCTTAATTAATAAAAAAATTCTTAAAATGAACTATCCTCAAGGCAGAGCCATAAAGATATTTCGCTTGTTTGATTTTGACCTTTCTGATCAAAAATCGAATTTTTGTTATTTAGATTCCCATTTTATTCATTGTTTTTATTTTATATTAATGAATTCATGAATCTTTCGATTTCACGGGAATGACAATTTCAACGGAAACTCCAAGGCAAAGCCTCGGAGAATTCTTTTCGATTAAACACCACTAAAAGCACTAAATCCACCATCGATAGGAACTACAATTCCCGTTACAAATTTTGAAGCGTCTGAGCACAAATAATGCACTGCTCCATTCAATTCATCAGTTTCACCAAATCTTTTCATCGGTGTGTTTTGTATAATAGTATGTCCCCTATCTGTATAATTTCCTGTTTCTTTATCTATCAACAAATCTCTATTTTGATTGCCTATAAAGAATCCTGGTGCAATAGCGTTCACTCGCAATCCGTCTCCATATTTCAATGCTAATTCAACAGATAACCACTTTGTAAAATTGTCAATCGCAGCCTTTGAAGCAGAATATCCTACAACTCTTGTAATGGCCCTTTGAGCTGTCATGGAAGAAATATTTAAAATCACGCCTTTTTTATTTTTTGCCATTTCTTTTCCAAAAATAATGGATGGTAAAATACTACCGAATAGGTTTAGGTCTACAACTTTTTTAAAGTGGTCCATATTCACATCAAAGATAGTTTGCGTCGGTCCAATTGTAGCCCCTGGCATATTTCCACCAGCTGCATTTAATAAAACATCAATATGACCATATTTTTTAACAACAGCATCAGAAACTTTTTGTAAACTCTCTTCTTCTGTTACATTACAGAAAAAGCCATCTACATTTTCGCTAATATTTTTAAACCTTGTTACTGTTTCTCTTAAAACATCTTCATTATAATCTAATAGAACTACAGTAGCTCCTTCTCTTAATAAATATTCAGTTATAGATCCGCCTAATACTCCACAACCTCCGGTAATAAGTACTATTTTGCCTTTTATGTTAAATAAATTCATCTTATTTTTATTTTTTTTACATTAACTAATGAATCAAAATTTAATTCATATTATATAATTACCTTCTCCATTTGTCAGGTATAAATTATGCTTTTAACAAAAAACGTGTACGCACACGCAAATTTAAATATTTTATTTAATTTTATTTGAAAAACAAAGAAAAAATAACCTAGTATTTAATATTTTCGTTTATTATTGCTTTTTAAAAGAGTATAACAAACTACTTGTTTGTATTTTATAAGAAGTATTTATTTAAAAAAATAAATTGAAAACAATTAAAGACATTGCTGCTTTAGCAAACGTTTCTATTGGAACTGTAGATCGGGTGATTCATAATAGATCTGGCGTTTCTAAAAAAACTAAAGAGCGTATTGAAAAAATAATTCAGGAACATAACTTTCAAATAAACAAAACAGCCAGAACACTTGCCTTAAATAAAAAATATGACATTGCAGTTTTAATTCCTGCTATTGAGTCTTCATCCGATTTTTGGTATCTTCCAAAAAAAGGTATTGAAAAGGCTTCTAAAGAAATTGAAATCCATAGAACTTCTGTAAGCTATTTTTACTTTAATCAATTTGATTCGAATTCCTTTAAAGAAGCTTTTGATAAGTTATTAGAAAAGACTTTTGATGCTGTATTATTAGCGCCAGTTTTTTTAATCGAAACCAAAAAACGACTTATACAGTTAGAACAAAGAAAGACACCTTATGTATTTATTAATGTTGAATTACAAGGGGCTAACAATATTTCCTATATAGGACAGCATTCTTTTGATAGTGGTACACTTGCCGCTAAACTTATGTCATTGCTAATACATGATAATGATGAAGTTCTCATAGTAAAAGTTAGAAAAGACAATAGTCATCATTCGGCTATTGAAGATAGAATTTCAGGTTTTAAATCGTATTTTAATACGCAAGCTTCGTCTATTAAAATAAATGAAGTGGTACTTCCTAAAACCAAAGATCAGATAGCTATTGATACATTTATTTACAAAACATTAGCTAATCAACACATTAAGGGCTTGTTTGTACCATCTAGTAAAGTTAGTATTATGGCTAAATATATAGAAGAGCACAGGTTAAAACATTTGAAACTGATTGGTTACGATTTAAGCGAAGAAAATGCTCTTTTTATTAAAAATGAGACCATTAATTTTCTAATTGATCAGAATGCTTTTTTCCAAGGTTATGAAGGTACAAAGACATTATTCAATTTTATTATAAATGACATTGTTCCTAAAAAAAACAGGTATTTACCTATTAAGCTTTTAACGAAAGAGAATATTAAGTATTTATGAGTTTATTTATAAGACATGGTCCTTTCTTTTAAAACAAAAGACTAAATCATTATATTCTTTTTAAGGGCTTTTTATGGTGGTGTCTTCCCAACACATCTTTCGAAAGTTTTTCTTGAACCATTTTTCCCATTCTTCATAATCTTCTTTTGTAGGGCTGTACCTTCCAAAGTAATTACTATCCGAAGTAGAATTAATTTTGGTAACCCTTTCTAAATATACTATAGCACGAGCAACCTCATTAATATTAATGCGACCATCTTTATTATTTACACTTTCTTTAATAATATCTATTTGTTTACTGAAATATCTTTGAGCCTTTTCATTCTGACAGTCTGTTGATAAAAAATGGGCTTTTTCCCTAAATTCTTTTTTAAAATTACTGCTTTCTTCTACGTTATCAAATTTATATGCATGTTCATGTTTAATCTGACTTTCTGATAAAAAACAAGAACTAAAAAACAATACAATTATTAATGATTTCATCTTATATTTTTTTTCTTAGGCTTTCCAACAATATTATTAGTATCTATGCGAACAGACAATTCAATTTTCCTACTTCCTTTTTCAAAAAATGAATATATAAAGCCTGTACATATCCATTTTTTAGAAACATCATCAAATCTTACTTTTTTTAAATCAGATGAATCAAAATAGCTTCTGGTATACCCCAGCATTTCTTCTTCTACTAATATTCCAGCCAAATGAGGGTTCTTATCCTTTCCACGTTGCAGTAATTGCTGTTCTTTAATTTCATGGGCAAACACTGAAAACTTATTACATATTTTACCTGTTCCAAAATGATTTACATCAGATATATCAATTTCATTATAAAATGCACTACCAACTACAACAAATTCAGAATCTTTAGATATAGAAATTATAGTTTCTTTACTAGAAGCAACAACCTCATTTATAACTCTATAGAATACTCTTTGTTTTCTTGGTAACCTTTTAACTTCTTTTTCTGTTAAACTCAATAAAACCTTGCCATTTTCATCTACCGTAGCACAACCATTACCAAGGTATTCGTTTATTAAATTTAAAGCTTCTTCAATAGCATCTTTCCCAATACCATCCTTTTCTTTAAAAATTAAACCGTGCAAAGGTATTTCGTCTGAACCAATAATTGTTTTGCTAATGTAAGAAAAATTATCTAATACAATAACCTCCTTATCTTTCTTTTTTAAATTTAAACAACTGAATATTAATATACAAAGTAAGAATACAGGGATCAGAATGATTAATTTTTTGCTCTTTCTTCTTATATTAGTTAATTTGATTTTCATAAATTTATATGTAATTAGTGATTAATTTTTTTAATTAATTTAAAAAAGAGGGATTTAGTCTTAACTTATACTGTTCAGTCTTAAACTACATTCCTCCTTCTTTTTATTAATGTATTTCTTTTTGTATATTTTTTGGTCATTGTCTTGCAATTTGTTTTTATTTACGAGTTCCTTTTGCAAAATCACCGAGCCAACTGGCCACTTAGCTAAATCTATCCTCTGGGTTATATGCATTACATTAATAGATTTTAAGCCTAAACTGTTTTTAATATAAAGAGGGCTACTGGGTTTGGATATATGATGATGTTTTATAAATATAACCATCAGTAATAAAAGGGGAACCAATAAATAATCAAAGGTGAGATATGAGCCTGCTCCTGAAAAGGTGTTTACTGTAAAGGATGCCACATTGTTTCAATTTAAATCAACACTTGTTCCTACAATAGAAACTATGAATGTCACAATTGGTGAATTACTTCCGCCTATGAGTATAAAAGTATAATCTGTACTGTCTCCATTACCCTCTATAGCTAAAACGGAGTTCACTACTACGGATTGGTTAAATGCAAATGAAATGGGGGTCGTAATCACATTTGATAAAACAACTTGACCTGATGCATCTGAAGTACCATCATAATTCGTTAAGGAATAACTAAAATCACCAGCTACTGTAACACTAATACCATTAGCTGTTTCGGTTATAGTACTTCCCGTATTATAGGCAGTTTTCAATTCAAAAAAAGTTTGACCATTGGTACTAGTAGCAACTGATAAATTGTCAAACCTTAAGGCAGCTAGAGATGATAATGTTACTGTAAAGGATGTAGCATTAACCCAATTTAAATTAACCGTTGGAGAAGTCCTTACAAATAATGAGGTTGTAACTATCGAATTACTAGCTCCTGTAGGTGTAAACATATAATCTATATTGGAACCATAAGACTCTATATGTAAAATAGAGTTGACTACTACTGGTTGATCAAATGTATCTGAGCTTGTTTCACCAGATATAACAACATTATCGGTAACCCCTACAGTATATCTAGCCTCAGTCATAAAAAGACTAGAGCCCTGACCCCTAAATAACGAAACTGCTAATTTTTTTGAAAGTGATTTAATTTTATTGGAATTATTCATTTAGATTTTTTATGTTATGAACTTATCTTCTATTTCTTATGATTAAAAACTACCTTTTCTACTTACAAATAATCTCCAGTTCTCACACCTTTTCACTTCATAGTATATCAATACTATGAGGTAATGGAAATAATTTTTGTAAGAAGAGAGAGAGAGAGAGAGAGAGAAAGAGAATATCATTTTTTACTTCAATAAAAAAGCACAAAACGAGTTCTATGTATAGTTAACACAACAAGAAAGCAAAAACGGGTGGTATAATTAAAAAAAAATGACAATTATTTTCATCTCGAGAGAAAGCTTATGTGGGAGGTGCTTTTCAGCTATAATGTTTTTCTTACATTCTTCAAAGCATAAATCTTATAATTTCACAAATTCTGGTGAAGGACAAAAATTCAGTATTAAAACGACAATTATAAATAGCATATGTTTCAATATAATGGTCTTTATCCTTCCAGGTATTTATATGTCCCCCCCTAAAGCATAAGTTATGGGTTCTTATAAAGGGGTGCTAATTACTGTAATAGTATAATGATATATTAAAATTAAAGCCGAAGAGGATACCTCTCCGACTCTAACAACTAAAAAACTAACTTAAATTTAATTACATATACGATATCATATTGATAATAAATCATATATCTTTTCAAAAAAACAGTGTCCCTATTCCCAACCCGGGTTTTGCGTTAGTGCAGGGTTAAGCGTAATTTCATCTAATGGTACTGCCAGTAAATAATCTCTCATTGGATCAAATTGAAACCCACCGGGTAAAGAATTTTGATTTGGATCTACATAACCATTAGTATCCAATAATACATTTGTACCTGGTGTAAGTTCAGGAAACTCAGACTGAACAAAATAGACTCCTTTATAGCGTTTCCCTACAACCAAATCTTCAGCTGCACTCCAACGCATTATATCATCAAAACGATATCCTTCAACAGCTAACTCAACATGTCTTTCTCTTCGTACTTCATTAAGTATTGGAGATAACGAAGGGAAAGCCCAATTAGGGTCAGCCGTTATACTCCCTATATTCAAATTAGGCATACCGGCCCTACTACGAAGCACATTAATACTTTCATCTACATCTTGTTGGGAAATAGACCCAAGTTCTGCTTTTGCTTCTGCATATATAAGTAAGGCTTCTGCAAAACGAAAGGTTGGAGAGGAAGTAACTCCTACACCCGAGGTATGAGAATAATCGCGGTTTGTACTAGCCCCTTTACGAATCATATACCCCGTTGGACAACCGCCTTCTCCACCTATTTCTAAAGGAGCTCTATCGAAAAATTCATCAGGAGCGCCTCTTCCGGTTTGTTGAAGCTGACCAGGAACCCATATAACTTCGCTAAGTCTGGGATCACGGTTCGTTGTAACATTTACCAGCCCCTGGTCTCCCATATATAATGGACTTGAAGCAATTGGCAAACCATCAATGGCAAGAAAATCATCAACTAATTCTTTTGTTACTCCTCGGGCACCACCAATACGTGGCAAATACCTTTGTCCATTATGTGCAATACTTAAAGCCAAATCAAATCGACGCCAAAGCATTACCTCTGGGTTTGAAGAATAATCAGCTTGGTTAAATAGAGTTTCATAATCTACACCTGGATTTCCGGTATTGTTAATACTAAAACCTCCCGGATTATCGATAAGTGATTTGGAAGCGTCTGCAGCTATTTGAATAAATGATGCCCCATCAGATCCGCTTACACCAAAAGAAGTTCCGTTATGATATTTTTCCCATGTCCCTTCATATAAGGCAACTCTAGCTTTTAAAAGTCGCGCACACTCCTTATTTAAACGATTACCTCCTTTATTCTTTCCAGATGCCATAAATTCTATAGCTTTATCTAAATCTGCCAAAATATTAGTAGCAATTTCACTTCTGGAAGCACGTGGCGCTTCCAGCTCTTCTGAATCTGGTAATAGAGGTTTATCTATCCAAGGCACACCTCCATAGGTTCTAAGAAGCGTAAAATAACTCCATGCTCTAAAAAAGTGAGCTTCACCTACAAAATGCTTGTACTCGTCAAAATCTGCATCAACAGTCTCGTAGTTAGCAAAGAAAATATTCAAGGAGCGTATTGTCGAATAATTCCAACGACCATTACCTGTTTCAACTGTATTTAAACCAACAATGGTCCCACTTCGAGTGGAATTTTCGTGGATAATATTATCAATATTACCATCCGACCAGTATATACCACCATTCCATGCTCCAGGGGACCAACTTGGTAATTGTGGATAAAATTGGTTAACATACAGTTCGAGATCTTGAGTAGTCTTCCAAAAGTTATCTGAAGTGATGTTATCTTGATCTGGGTGATTAAGAAATTCATCATCACAACTTATAGAAGCAATCGTTAAAAATAAAGTTATATATCTTATTAATTTTTTCATAATATAAATTATTTGGAAGTGTTAAAAAGTTAAATTAATACCTGTAGAAAATACCCGCTGTAATGGGTAAATTTTTCCGTCTCCAAATCCTCCGTCCAAAGTTTCAGGATCCTGAGTATCAATCAAATCTGTAATGGTTAACAAATTCTCTCCACTTATATAGAGTTGCAAAGAACTTAGGCCATAACGACTAAGCAGCGAGCTAGGTACCGAATAACTTAATTGAACATTCTTTAAGCGCATATAGGAAGCATTTTGAATGTATTTAGTTTGAGCTCGTGTATTTTTTCTATGCTCTCCTGATAAATATGGTTTAGGGAAATATGCTCCTGTATTCTCCGGTGTCCAATAATCCAATGCTTGTTTGTGTATAGTACTTTGCCATTGACTTCCAACAAGGCCCCAAAATAGATTTGTACTTTGTGGGAAAGACCAGTCTCTTTTACCAACACCTTGAATTAAAGTAGTAAGATTAAATCTTTTATAATCTACACCTATACTTAAACCATAGGAATATCTTGGTGTTGTATTTCCTATAACTCTATAATCTCCGGTATCATCTTTAGTCCAAGCACCTCTATCAATTTTATTATCGCCATTTAAATCTTGGTATTGAATATCTCCGGCTCCCCAATTAGGGAAAATAAAAGTTTGATCTGGGGCACTCGCTGCTGCTGCATCAGATTCAAAAAACCCAACAGTAGTCAATCCGTAAATCTCACCCGATTTTCTTCCGGCAAACCAATCATTAACCGTACCCGTTTCGTTAGGATAGGATAAAACTTTAGATTGCTGGTCTGCAAGATTTGCCTTAATATTTAAACCTACCTCACCTATTTTTCCTCTCCATCCAAGAACAAGCTCCCATCCTTTAGTTCCCAATTCTGAATTGTTTTCTACTGGTGGGGATGTTCCTAAAACAGCAGAAAGCGACTGTGCTGGTCCTACCATATCGTAAGTAACACGATTATACCAATCAAAATTAAGCTCAAAGGCATTATTTAAAAATCTGGCATCAAAACCAAAATCTACTGTTCTAGCTGTTTCCCAAGTAAGATTAGGGCTAATTAAATTAGGTGCAAAAACTGCCACTGATCGATCTCCATCTATTATATATGATGATTGGCTCGACCCCATCAATGCTTGATAACGTGAAGCAAGTTCCGGATCATGATTTCCTAAAGAACCCCAAGATCCTCGAAGTTTAAAAAACGATATAACATCACTAAGAGGTTCCCAATAATCTTCTTTTGATAAAACATAACCAGCAGATACTGATGGGAAAAAACCAAAACGATTTCCCTCACGGAAAAAAGAGCTTCCATCATAACGTGTATTTACTTCTAAAAGGTATTTTTCATCAAAATTATAATTCAATCTACCAAATACGCCTCTGGTTGAATAACTAAAAAGTGCGTCATCAACGGTTTGTATTCCAGTGGCTGTACTAAACGTAGGGAGTGAATTTGTAATAAGCCCCGCACGACTACCAGAAAACACAAATTCGTTTCTAACACGTTCTTCATACCCGGCAAGTACCGAAAAATTATGCAGCCCTAAATTAAAATTATAGGTAGAAACCAAATTTATTAAACGATCATTATGATCTCTTACACGTCTGGAAATAGAGTTTTGATTATGCCCTACATTTCTTGTGGTACCATCTGGATTAAATAAAAGGTTTCGAAATTGTTCGATTTCACGATTCTCTTGCTCAATAGTCCAGTTATAGGTAACCTTAGTTATCCAATTTTTTACAGGTTCTACTTCTGCAAACAACGTAAGGAAAGTATTGTTTTTAACATCGAATGTTGTTCCCGAATCTTGTACGCGCTTTACATCAAAATTAAAAATGGTACCATCTGGAGCATAAAGCGGGTTTACTGGCCACATACGCGATATTTGATGATATATAATATTCTTATCAAATCCTCCAAAACCACCACTAGGAAAATTCGTTTTTTCTCTGGAATATTTTGCTTTTCCACCAATTTTAAACCAATCTGTCGCTTGGTTTTCTATATTTAAAGTGAGGTTTGTTCTATTATATTTTTCTTTGGCATAGGTAAAATTTCCCTCTTGCTCATATATACTACCTGAAAGATAGTAATTGATTTTGCTTCCACTTCCATTTACACTTACATTATGCCTTTGTCTAGGAGCATTATCTTTAAACATAATATCATACCAATCATAATTTGCGTACCCATCATCCCAATATCTATAGTTAGTATTTGCTTGATTAGGTTCTGTATCTGCAGTTATTACGCCACTCATATAATCTTTTATATCCTGAATCTCTTGATCGTCGAATAATGGAGTTTGCCCCAAATTTATCCGGCCTTGGTTATATGTATTAGCAAACTCAAGACTGTTTGCCATTTCTGGTAACTTATTAGGAGTAGCTAATCCATAACTAGAAGAGTAACTCACAGTGGTTCCTTTGGTTCTTGTTCCATTTTTTGTGGTAATTAAAATAACCCCGTACGCTCCACGTGCGCCATAAATAGCTGCAGATGCTGCATCTTTGAGCACTGTTATTTCTTTCACATCATTTGGATTAATGGTATTCATTTGTCTTTGAGATATTGGAATCCCATCTAACAATATGTAAGGTGTCCCTTGATTACCGGTTAATGTCCCTATGCCACGTATATTAAAATTCAAACTCGATCCAGGTTCTCCACCACCAAGGTTCGTTCTAAAATTAAGATTTGGCAATGCGCCTTGCAACATTTGACTAACAGATGCTACAGGTCGATCTCCGACTTCTTTTTCAAAGTCTATATTGTCTACTGCCCCTGTTAAATTTGCTCTTTTTTGAACACCATACCCTACTACCACCACTTCATCTAAACCGGAAATATCTTCTTCCATTGTTACGGCAATAACCGTCTGCCCGTTAACTGGCACTTCTTGAGTGGCATAACCTAAAAAAGAAATTACTAAAGTAGCGTTGGCATCAGGTATATTCATAGAAAAATTTCCATCAAAATCTGATTGAGCTCCTATTTTTGTGCCTTTAACTAAAACATTTGCTCCGACTAAAGGAAGGCCATTTATATCCTTAACAGTACCGGTAATAGTCTGTTGTATATTAGTATCTATAGCTTCGGGGAAAGCCGATGCTTGCTTAATTGTTAGTATGATTTGTTTTTTAGATACTTCAAAATGAATGCCTCTATTCTTAAATAAGTTTGTTAGAATTTTTTTGATAGTTTCTTTGTTTGCATGAACAGAAACCTTATCATTTAAATCTACCTCTGATACATTTACCAAAAATCTAAATTTGGATTTTTTTTGAATTTCATCTAAAACAGCTTCAATAGATACATCTGCTAAATCTAAAGATATTTTGGTTTTTTGTGCATAAGAAGTATTTGCATGTGTTTGAAAAAGAACTAACGTTAAAAAAAGTATAGAAAGTTTCATTTTCAAATTGGTTGTTAATCTAGTTAAAGTAATTTCTTTAACTTGTCTTAAGTTTTTCATATTTTTGTTCTGAATATTAATGTGGTTTTACATTAGTTTTAGCCACTTATTGTTTGGATTGGGAATGCCCACCATTCCCAATCTTTTTATGTGGACTTCATGAAAAGTAGTTAGTTTATTATGTCATAGGCATTAAAGATTTTAATTAATAATTACTGTATTATTTTCTATTTTATATTTTATATCAAACGTTTTTTTAAGGGATTCTAAAACTTCTCCTATGGTTTCTTCATGAAAGTATATATTATATAACTGTTCATCTAGTACACTATTTGTGTTAAGAATTACCACATTATATTTCCTTTCTAGTCGTTGTCTTATCTTTTTAAAAGTAGTCCGTTTTAAAATAATAATACCTTTTATCCAAGCCGTATAATCGTCTGTGTTTACAATTTTAGTAGATATCTCTTCTGTGAATTTGCTTGAAGTAGCTTTGTAATTAGGAAGTAACGCCACCATATTATTTTTGGAAGCAACAGAGACTTTTCCTTCAACCAAAACAGTACTTATTACATCGTCTTCTTTATAAGCTGATACATTAAATTTTGTTCCGGTTACTTTTATATTTAATTGATGGGGGGTTTCAACTAAAAATGGGATGTTTTTATTTTCTTCAACTTCGAAAAAAGCTTCGCCTTCAAGCAAGAATACTTTTCTATCTAAGCCTTCAATAAAGTTTACAGGGTATTTAAAAGAAGTACCCGCATTTAAATAAACGATGGTTTTATCTGAAAGTTCCAGTTGAAAGGTTTTACCATAAGGAACCCTAATTTCATTATATACTAATTGTTTGGAAGCTTCTTTTTTATAGGCAAGTTTATTTCCTTTTACCTGTCCAATTACAGCACCTTTATTATTTGTTAGCGCTAAATTGCTTTCTTCTTTTAAGGTTAAAACTTCTCCATTCTCCCTTTTTAAAATTATGTCTTCGTTAGGAATTATTAAATCCTGAGTTACAATTTCTTCGACCTCACTACCAATAGAATTAATCAAATGATCTTTAAACACATAGCCTATGGTCAATAAAAAACCTATAAATAAAGCAGCATACCTTAGTACTCGTTGCCTTTTTATACGTCTCCTTCTTTGCTCATAGTAGTACTGTTTTTTATTGAAATCAAGCCATGCTTCAGTCAGATCTTTGGACATAATTTCTTTAACTCCTTTTCCATTTTTATTTAGAAAAAGAAGGTACTCGTAAAACAATTTATTTTCTTGTGATTTATCAATCCATTCTTGAAAGCGTAACTCCTCTTCTTTAGAAAGTGTGTTTTCAATTTTTCCAACCAAAAGCTCTGACTTCTTCATTTATCGTGTTAACTAAATATACATCCTTTAGTATATTAACACAATAAATTTAATTTTGGGTACTTCTAAAAATATATTTTTTTATAAATAGAGAGAAAACATAATGATTGTTTAATGATTTTCTTAAAATTTTATAAGCTCTTTTCATTTGATTTTTAACTGCATTTACAGAAATTTCAAGATCTTTTGAAGTTTCTTTATAACTCTCACCATCTATTATACATTTTAAAAACACCTTTTTACATTGCTTAGGCAGCAAATCGATTTGCTTATGAAGATATAGTTGTTGCTCTAAACGTATCATCTCTTCTTCTTTTGAAACACTTTTATAATTTGTAAAATAAGATTCCTCTAATCTGTATAATTTCTTTTCTCTTTCAAGTTTATTTATGCATGCATTTTTTATACTCTGCCACAAATAGGACTTTATATTAGTTATTTCATTTAGTTTTTTGTTATGCAACAGAGCAATAAACTTTTCCTGAACAACATCCTCTGCATCCTTTACATTTTGAAGATAATTAAAAGCTATATGACACAAATCTTTATAGTGCTGTTTAAATATGTCTTCTATGTCCAAATTATTTTCCTGCATCTATTATTATAAAAATACCGCTACAAACAATGGGTAAATAAACAAAAGTAAAAAACAAACAATTCATTTGGAAATAGAATAAAATTTAAAAACCAAATATATAGTTTTTTTATTTTTGAAGAATTGAAACGCAGCAATTAGAATGGACTTGTAACAATAAAAAAAATCTTAAAACCGACTACCCCCGAGGAATTCTTTGGATTAATTCTCAGATTTAAATGGCTACATTTTAACTAAACCAATTCAAAATAAAAAATTTCTTGAAACCAACTATCCTCGGCAGAGCCATAAAGGTATTTAGCCGGTTTCATATCCAATCAAGTTGAGCACAGGTTTTGATCTAAAAAAGGTCAAAAACCAAAATTTTATATTTAGATTACTCATGCATTTTATTTCATTAAATAGGAAATCGTGAATGCTTTGCATTTCCCGTTTTATTCATTATGCAATATTTTTATAATAATGAATTCATGAATCTTACGATTTCACGGGAATGACAATTTCAACGGAAACCCCGACGCAAGCATCAGGGAATTCTTTTCGATTAAATGATAACTTTAAAAACACAAAAAAACTGGCAATCATATGATTGTCAGTTTTGTATTACTAATTAAGGTGAACTTCTATATTGATTATTTTCTTAAAAAGCCGGGAAAGCGGTTGACTTAACCTCCATTTCACAATACACTACTTATTTGAATAATACCAAATGAACTTATTCTGTAAAAATTAAAGCATCACCTACAGCACGTTCTCCTTCTAAATCTGAAGATTTTCCAGTTTTTTTATTATTAACAATCATCATACTTGAACCTCCACCGTCCAAGTTAAATGCTTCTTGACAACCAAGAGCTTTCATAAGTTTTGCCATTTCTGTAACAGATGCGCCTGCTGTAATTTTAGGTTGCCGACCATAAACAACTACCACAAATATTTTGTTGTCTTGTGTTATTCCTATAGCAGTTCTTGGGTGACGTCGCACTACCCAGCCATTGTAGAAACCATATCTATTACTAGAATCTTCCTCACTAACAGATGCTTTATCTTTTTTGTCTACAAACTCATCAGATACCTTAAAATTCTTGAATTGTGTTTCAAACCCTTCTCGATACCTAGCCGACATATCTATAGTTCCGTTATGTAAAAGTGTGGGACCACCATTTACAGCATAAACACCTTCTTTAAGTTCAATCTCACCATCATCGCTCATCACTTTAATTTCTACTGAAACCATTATTCCGTTTTGGACGAGTTTTTCTAATTGTTTTGCATAAGTACCTGTTGCTTGTACTAAATAGCCTTTACTAGGAATTTCACCTCCTCTTATATTATTTTTTGAAATGACAGTTCCTACTTCATCAATGATAAACTCAAAACCAACTCCCTCATGACTTTTTTCTCCAAATTCTTTATTAAAAACAATAATTTCATTTGGATTACCACATACAAAATCATGTACTGGTATTGTAGATGTAGATTCTAATTGATTGCCACAATTTAGTATTTTCCCAGGCTCTCTATTAATGCCATTTATATTAAAAACAGAATCTTTAATAAATAGCTTCATTTCATTTCTTAAGCTATGTGCAATATAAACGCGATGCCGTTTGTTATTGTTAATAACTAGGGCAGCTCTACCATTTGTCGCTTCGCTTACTAATTCTCCATTTATTATTGAAATTCCTGCTGGTTCTCCATCAATCCCTACTTTATCATTCCAAGCAAAAAAACCTGCATTAATGGCGGCTATAGCATGATGTCGTTTAGCTATGGAAGATGTGTATTCTTTCCCTTTAACTTCACCTTTACCGAGTTCGGAAAACATATTTCCTTCAAATCTATTTAAATCAATTTCTAAGATACTAATACGGAAAGGACCTGAAGTTGGCTTACCATCTTCTGCAGTATAGCGTACAGCCATATGTATACTATCTTTTTTTAATCTTATTTCATCTTTTTTCGCATCTTCAATAGTATGATATTTCCCTACTCTGACCATATTCCCTAAAGATTCTCCATGAGGACCTAGCTCAGCAGCAGTTACTATTCTAGATGAAAACCCAAGGTGTTTTAATTTATTTACTAGCGCTGTTTCATTGTTTTCAGAAACTACTCCAGAGGAAAGTGTAAAAAAATCTTTATTTGAAGCCTTACCTCTTTTTATTTTATAAAAATTCAGTCCTTCAGCTAGTTGTTCGTGTTCAATTTCTTGGATTAAATTTGGTTCTCCTAAACCTAAATCTGGTAATTTTTTAAAAGAGGTATTGTTACAAGAAATAAAAAGAAATGTAACAATTATTATTTTATATGATGGCTTATTCATTTGTTATTTTATTTAAAACATACGAGATAAGTTCTTTTACTTGTTCTCTGTAATTTTCATTTGCATTTTTATTTAATCTGTTTGCTATAATTAAACAAATTGCTAAAGCCTTATGGTTTAATAGTTTAGACAAACCATACATTGCTGAACTTTCCATTTCATAATTTGCTATTCTAAAGTCGTTATATTTAAAAGAAGATAGCTTTTCGTTTATGTTTTCTAATTTAGCTTTTAGACGTAATTCTCTGCCTTGAGGCACATAAAACCCTGGAGAGGTTATGGTGATACCTGAAAAGGTTTTTGAGCTGTTTAATTTATTGAATAATGTTTTAGAGGCATCAATGACATAGGGAGAAAAGAACAGGTTACTTGCCCCCAAATGTGATTTAAATGCGGTTTTAAATTCCTTATTTTCTATCGTTTCATGTTTATCATAAAAGCATAATAAATTATCAAACCCTATAGATTTCTGAGAAATTACAAATGAGTTAACTGGAATATCTTTTTGAAGGCTGCCTGATGTACCTATACGAATGAAGTTAAGTGTTTTTAGGGTGTCTTTAATTTTTCTTTTTTCAAAATCTATATTTACCAAAGCATCCAACTCGTTCATAACAATATCTATGTTGCCAATACCAACACCTGTTGAAACAACAGTTATTCTGGTATTGTTATACATCCCTGTGACACATACATACTCTCTATTAGATACTTTTACCTCAACATTACTTAAAAACGATTCAATAATGTTAACACGATTAGGATCCCCAACTAAAATAACGGTATCTGCAACTTGCCCTGGTTTAAGATGAAGATGAAAAATACTGCCGTCTGGGTTTAAAATTAATTCTGAATCTAAAATCATTACAGTTTTTTTATTTGAATTTGAAGAAATAGCTCAATGGCACATTGTGGCATAAAAATGTTAAAAAGAAACTGAAAAACAGATCATGATCTGTTTTTCAGTTCTAAAAATAACTAACTCGAAATTAAACTTATTATTTAATAACCCGGGTTTTGAGAGATCCCTGTTAAATCTATTTCTCGTTGAGGTATAGGCAGTAGTAATTGATTTTGTTCAGTGACATTGTCCAATCGCTCTATAGCTTTATCTGTTCTAACCAAATCATACCAATAAAAACCTTCAGCATAAAACTCCTTTTGTCTTTCATCAAGAATGGCATCAATAAAACTGTCTTGATTTGTAGCGGAGCTATCTCCTAAACCACGTACATTTCTTAACTCATTAAGTCTGGTTAATCCTGAAGGATACCCTTGAGCTTCTGCACTTATTAAATACATCTCTGCTAATCGACTTACAATTACTGGAAGGTTTCTACTCTCAGTATATTTGTTTATAATATTCTGACTATTAAAAACAATTAATGTGGCGTCTTTTCTTAGATCTGCATTGGTATATAAATTATTAAATATATCATCAGTCGGTGCAAATTGTTGAGAACCTGAAACTGGATGATCATTTGGATTAAATGTTACATACTGCCTAACAAGTTCAACCGGATCGTTTCCTAAAGAAAAAATAACTTCATTATTACCATTTTTACTAAAAATAGAAGCAAAGTTAGATTCTAAACTAAAGTTTCCCGAAGTTGAAGCTATTACGGCTTCTGCCATATTTTCAGCTCCAGAATTATTACCCGTTGAAATATATACTCTTGCTAATAAAGCTTGAATCGCTTCTTTTGAAACAAAACTTTCATTAGTAAAATTATCAGCCAATGACTCAGCATTCGTTAAGTCTGTAGTTATAAAACTCCATGTTTCTGCCGCTGTACTTCTTTGAACAATCTCAGTCGTATTTTGAGGTAGCAATGGCACACCTCCAAATCTAGTAACCAAATAATAGTAAGCTAAACCTCTTAAATATAAAGCAGTTGCCTTTTCATTATTAAAGTCTCCTTCTAAGTTGTCAATGACTTCTAATGCAACGTTTGCATTAAAAATCGCTTCATAAAGTTCTAACCACCAAGATTCTGTTTCTGTTGGGCTCAATCTGTTTCTAACATAATTTACATCATCACCTGCGAATAAAGGGGTCGCTTCAAAATGATTAGCCAGTAAATCAAAATCAACAAATCTATTTCCAATTCCTATTGTAGATCTATTATACACCCCATTTATTAATTGAGGGAGGTCCGAGCTATTCAATTGAGAAGGATTAATACTTTCTTCTGGAAATAAGTCCAACTCATTTGAACAAGATATTGTAAGTAGCATTAATAATAAATATACTAAGCTATGTTTTTTATATAATTTCATGATTTTCAGGTTTTAAAAATTTAAATTTAATCCAAGTATCACTGTTCTAAGTGGTGGAGCTGTTAAAAAGTCAGCGCCAAAGGTTCTTGGATCCGAACTATCAGAAGCTTCTGGATCATACCCCGAATACTTTGTAAAAGTAAATAAGTTACTCCCTGTTAAATACAATCTAAAATTATCAACAGACCATTTATCGGTAATATCTTTCGGTAAGGTATACCCTAAAGTAATGTTCTTAATTCTAAAGAAAGAGCCATCTTCAATCCATCTCGATGATGCTTGATTATTATGAAAAGCGGCACCAGTACCTCCTGCAATTGCTCTAGGTATTGTATTACTTGTTCCAGAGCCTGTCCATCTATTTTGAGCAGTTTCTCTAAGCATTCCGAATTGTGAAAAGCCTAATCCGTCAACGCCTCCACCAACTCTTATAGAACCAGCAGATCCACCAGATAGAAACCCTCCTGATCTCCATGCAGAGTATATGTCGTTACCTGATGAAAAGCTTGAGAAAATTGATAAATCAAAGTCTTTATATTTAAAGGTATTATTTATCCCTCCAAAAAGATCAGGAAAAGCATTCCCCACAATTTGTCTGTCTGCTGCAGTAATATTGCCATCATTATTTACATCTTCATAAATAACATCTCCTGCGCGTACACCATTAGCTGCTAAAGCTGCTGGAACATCTGAATCTGATTGGTAAATTCCTGTTTGTTTTAATAAATAAATGGAGCCTATTGGTTCGCCAATTTTTAGAACATTATATCCTAAAGGAATGGGTTCGTCCCCTATTAAAGATGTCAATTTATTACTTGCGGTTGATACATTAAAGTCAAGATTCCATGTAAATGAATCATTATTAATAATATTAGTACTCAGACCAAGTTCAAACCCTTTGTTTGTCATACTACCAATATTTTCTGAGAACGTAGTGAAGCCCGTCGTACCATGTACAGGACGATCATATAATAAATCATCTGTGTCTCGTGTATAATAATCCATTGTTAACTTAACACGGTCTTCTAAAAAGTATAAATCTAAACCAAAGTTTACAGAACTCGCTTGTTCCCATGTAAGATTTGGATTTGCTAATTGATCTGAAATTAAACCGCTATTGCCTAAGTAATTTGAATCATCATTACCAGAACCAGAAGAAACTAAAGCTAGTGAGTTATAATTCCCAATACTACTAGTACTACCTGTTATACCGTATGATCCTCTTAATTTTAAGAAAGATATAAAAGAGTCTTCCTTGAAAAATGGTTCATTAGAAAGAACCCATCCAGCAGAAACAGATGGAAAATTCCCATAACGTTTGCCATCTGCAAATCTAGAAGAACCATCACGTCTAAAAGCGACATCTAAAAAATAACGATTTTTATATGTTCCAGAAAGTCTCCCAAGATAAGAATCCAATGCATTTTCAGCTTTAGATCCAGAAGCAAATTGTGTTGCTGCTGAAGATATTGCTCTAAATGATGGTGATGGAAAATTCCTTGCATCAATCAAAGCAGATTCTACAATTTCCTTTTGATAAGAATGCCCCACTGTTACATTTAAATCAAAATCTTCCCATGATTTTTTATAGTTAAACAAATTTTCAACCAAAATGTTCGTAAGAATATTTCTTGAATCGAATATTTGACCATTTACATTTCTTCCCCGGGGATGTAATGGCGATCTATAAGTATTATCATGGTATGTACCATAATCTATATTAAACGATGGCGTGTATGTAAAGCCTTCAAACGGTTTAATTTCTACAAAAGCATTTACAATACCTCGATACGTTTTGTATTTAGAATCTTGTTCGTTTACTACCTGTACCCCACTGTGTCTGGTTAATGTAGCTGAACCACCTATATTATAGCTGCCATCTGGATGATAAGGTAAATCTGCCGGTCTTTGTTCCAATGATCTAATTAATAATCTTAAACCTCCTTCATGACTGGCAACTCTACTATTGATACTATAGTTTCCTATAAAATTGACTCCAAACTTTACTTTATCATTGAACTTATGTTCAATATTTAACTTACTTGAATATCTTTTAAATTCACTTTTCTTAAACCATCCCTCTTGTTTAAAAAAACCAAAAGATGAATAATATTTTGTCTTTTCATTCCCTCCAAATACAGAAAGATTATGATCTTGTATAGTAGACGTAGAATTTGTTATGCCTCCTGTCCAATCAAACTCAGATTGTCCCGATGGTAAAGGATTCGAGAGTGGCGCGAGAAAACCTGAATCTCCACTAGTAAAACCTTGATCGCTATTAAAATTATTTCTAGCTTCATTGTTTACTTCTAACCAAAGCGCTGTATTAGCCGTTTCTATTTTTTCAGGAGCATATTGAATACCTGAGTAAGTAGAAAAGTTTACTTTGGCTTTTCCAAATTTACCTTTCTTTGTACTAATAATAATAACCCCATTAGTGCCTCGGGACCCGTAAATAGCTGTTGAAGCGGCATCTTTTAGAACATCTATACTTTCAATATCATTAGGGTTAAGTAGCGCTAAAGGGCTTTGATTGTTTACAGAACCAAAAACGCTTTCATTAAGTGAAGACGGATCAGAATTATTTATAGGAATTCCGTCAATGACTATTAATGGCAAATTATTACCTTGTAATGATCCTATACCACGGATATTAATTCTTTGTTGCCCACCTGGACTTCCTGAAGTTGATGCAATTTGTACACCAGAGATTCTACCTTGGAGCACATCATCTGTCGATAAAAATCCTGCTTTTTCGGCCTTTACAACATCAACACTTGAAATAGATCCTGTAACTCTTCGTTTGCTTTGAGTACCATATCCAACAACGACTACTTCATCTAAACTGGCCGTGTCTTCTTCTAGAGTTACCGTAATGTTAGTTTGGCTATTTACTAAAACTTCTTGAGTTGAATAACCCAGAAAAGAAACGATTAAAGTCGCATCCTTGTCTCCAAGGGTTAAAGAAAAAATTCCATCAAAATCAGATTGCGTTCCATTAGTAGTACCCTTTTCGACGATGTTGGCTCCTGGCAAAGGCTGACCATTAATATCATTGATGATTCCATTTACAATAATCTCTTGCTGCTTTTCAATGTCTTTGAGTACTGTACTCTTCTTAATAAGGATGTTATTGTTTTCTGTTAAAACAAAACTTAAATTGTTATTTGCCAAGCTTTTTCTTAACAAATCGCCTAATTTAATTTCCCCTTTTTTCAGTTCAACTTTAGGCAAATCCTTAAACGCCTTTTTGGGGAAAATGAAACGATAATTGGTTTGTTGCTTAATAATTTTAAACACTTGACTGATTGAAACTAATTTGTCCCTATCTATCAATACTTTTTCTTGAGAAAACGTGTTTGTTGTACTGAAACTAAAAACAGCTGAACAAAATAAAAAGATAAACGTTTTCATAATAATAATTAGCAGTCGCTTTCGTATAAAGCAACCAGCATTAAGTAAATAAATTTCCATAAATTTGCTTGGTGTTAGTTAAACATTTAATTAATACATAATAGAGGGACGAAGTTTGATGCCGCAAAATATCTATACTTCGCTCCCTTTTTTTTATTCTAATACTACTTCTTTATTTTTAATTTCATAATCCTGAATTATTCCGAAATTTTTAATACTCACTAGTATTTCTTCTATTTTTTGATTTTTTTCCAAAATGCCAAAGAATTCTTCATCTTCAACTTCTTTGTTTTTAAATATCACTTCCATATCGTACCAACGAGATAAAACCTTCATGATATCTTTAAGCGATTTATCCTCAAAGACAAAAACACCTTCTTTCCAAGATATTTCGTTATATACGTCTACAGTTTTTATAGACAATTCATTGTTATTTAAACTTAATATCGACTGCTGATTAGGAATTAAATTTTGCTTAATATCTTCATAATTAATAGCTACGCTACCTTCTACCAAAGTGGTATAGATATTTGTTTCGTTCTTATAAGCTTTAATATTGAATTCTGTACCCAAGACTTGTACTTCCTGTTTATTATTGTACACCTTAAAATCTGCACCATGATTCTCAGAACTTGGAGACACATCAAAATAGGCTTCGCCATAAATTAATTCTACTTGTCTGGTTTTGCCTTTGGTGAACGACACAGGGTATTTTAACTGCGACTCAGAATTCAACCATACTTTTGTTCCATCTGAGAGTTTTATTGAAAATTGACCACCCCGAGGGATTGTTAAATAGTTATACGCTATCTCTTCACTAGAATCTTTATTATACACTATCTCTTCTCCATTGGTAGTAACATTGTCCGATTTGTAAACCTTATCTTTATCCAGATCAATATTCGAACCATCTGCAAGTGTAAGCGTTGCTTTATTGCTGCCTACTTCAATTTGGCTTTTAACAATAATTGGTTCTGTAACTTGCGGTAAGTTGTTTTCTCTATTTAGAAATATTGTAAGCGCTACAACTAACAGTACAGATGCTGCCGCCGCATATTTCCAGTATAAAGTTTTAACTTTTCTTTTTGATATTATATGAGAAGTCGCAAGTTTCGTATTTCTTTTTTCAATAATATATTGCCACATGGTGTCAAAATCAGAACCGGAAAGTTGGTCTTTTTCAAAATCAATTAAAAGAATAAGCTTTTTTGCCTCTTCTACCGTATCTTTCATTTCTGGATATTTTACAATCCAATTATTCCAAAAATTTGAGGTCATGGTATCGGTATCCAAAATCCATTTTTGGAAATATTCATCTTTTACAAAATCCTCTACGCTGTAATGAATATATTTCATTTATTATGCCATTTTATCTAAGTAGAATCTGATGAAATTCAGGTTCTTTATTTAAAAGAGCAGAAAATTTAATTTTTACTTCAAAAAAAACAATCTTTTTTTTAAATAATTATAAAACCTCATATTTTACAGGGTTTGAGCGAGGGATTTTACCTCATCCAGAGTTACCTTTTTTTGGCAATTCTGACCTCTCCTTTGGAGAGGTTAATAGAAAACCCTGCCTTTGCCGGCAGGCAGACCCTCCCCAAAGATCGGAGAATTTTTAGATTGAAAAGCAATTAGGTGTTTGCAGAATCGAATACTTATAAAATAAAAAACAAGATGCCTAGTAAAGCGAATATCACTAAATTTTGTTTCAACACTTTAATGGTCCGTGCCATTAAATTATATACTCCTTTTTTATCTAGAGACATAATTTCCATAACTTCGCTATAGCTCAGTCGGCCATAAAACTTTAAATGAATAATTTCTCTTTGTTTATCATTAAGCATGTTAAGCGCTTTTTGCAAAGCCAGACGTTGTTCTTCAAAACGTTGTTTTTCTATAAGACTAACTTCTGCAGAGGGAATTTTTTTATCGAGATCGTTTATATCTTTATTCTTATCAAATGTCTTTCTAACTTTGGAAGCTCTGACTATTAATTTTCGTCGAAGCGATTTATATAGATAAGCCTTAATGGATTCAACACTAGCCAATCTTTCTTTGGCATCCCAAATTTCGATAAAAAGATCCTGTATAGTATCTTTTACTAACTCCTTATTATAAACCACCTTTAATCCATAACTATATAAGCCCGCAGCATGATCTTCATAAATTAGAGCAAAAGCAGACTCACTCCCTTTTTTAAACTCTTGCCACAAATGCAAATCAGATGTAGCTATTGTCTTTTTAGTAGAAACGGATGACGGATTTATTTGTCCATCATTTTGAAATTGGATATGTCTATATATTGGTTTTTTAACCACAAAAAAAATGTTTAAAAAAAGAGTTATGAGCGGTTAAAGGTATAATAAAAAAACTACTACTACCTAAACCTAAATATTAAACTTAAGTATAATTGATCAATTATTGGTAATTACGGATATTCAAATAAATTATCTTTCTTGTTATAATTTGAACTTTTATTTAATAAAATAGGGTTGAAACATTTTAGCGCTCCAACCCATTAAAAAAACTAACTCAAATTAATTAAGACTAAGATTTTAAGTAAAAGTTATTATATTAAAGTTAATATCCAGGATTCTGGCTTAATATATTGGAACCTACCAAATCAATTTCTCGTTGAGGAATTGGCCATAAATAATGCTTAGATGCATCAAAACTCAGGTTTTTAATAAACCTATAATTTCCTGTACCATCTTTTGCACCATTTAAATCACCATTTAATACTGTTTCTGCTATATTCCATCTACGAATGTCATTTAGTCTATAATCTCCATGTTCCATACCTAGTTCAACACGACGTTCTCTTCTAATTATTTCACGAAGTTCGTTTTGATCTGTTGTTGTTATACTTGGATAATTAGCAACATCTGCACGTGTTGTGTTATATGCTCTAGCTCTAACGTCATTTATTGCATCTAAAACGGATTGGCTTATCGAACCACTTTCAATATTAGCCTCGGCAAAGATTAATAATACCTCTGCATAACGCATTAATACAATATCTCTATCGTATCTATCCCAACCGTGAAAGCCTTCATCTTGAATTAATTTACGAGCATAATACCCCGTGTTATTTGATGCATCAACAGTACTTCCAGCTAATGGGTTTCCTGATAACATATCTCCTTTTTTTAACACCGCCATATTCAATCTAGGATCTCTATTGGCAAACTCATCTAAAGGATCAAAGATTGATATCGGATCGTCAATGGTTTTTCCGTCTGTAGTTTCAAAAGCATTTACAAATGATTGTGATATCTTCACTGCTCCATTTTCTCCTCCAGGGTGGGTATGATTTTGTGGGTATACTCTAACTAAATACCGGTGAAATGTATCGGGGTTATTATACCTCACAGCAAAAACAACTTCTACATTATCTTCATTTGGTTTCTGTTGTAAATTCAAATAACCTTCTCCAGTTCCATCTTGAAAAAGATCGTAACCAAAGGTCATCACCTCCTCTGCTGCTGTTGAAGCATCTTCATAGTTTCCAGCGTATAATAGTGTACGTGCTTTTAAAGTTAATGCGGCTCCTTTTGTAGCTCTTCCCATATCTGCTGCTCCGTAGGATGCAGGTAAGACTGCTGCTGCTACAGTTAATTCAGATGAAATAAATGCTGTTACTTCCGCAGCTGAAGATCTAGAAACATTCAATTCAGATGGTGTTAATGGATCTGTTATAAGTGGCACACCTCCCCAATTATTTCTTAATATTGAATAGTGAAACGCTCTAATGAACTTTGCTTCTGCAATAAATCTAGTACGCAAAGTTTCATCCATCTCCGGCCTATCTATATTTGCTAAAAAGACATTACAAATTCTAATATTAGTGTATAATTCTTTGTAAAGGGCTTCTACTGTACCATCGGTAGGTCCAATAGATCCATCTTGAAAACTGTTATAAGTACCCTCTGCATCATCCGTCATTGTTCCTGCTGCAAAAAGGTAGGTATTCCAAGTACTCCAAACGCTTCCGCGTTCTGAAAAAGTAGCATAAGCAGCTGTAAGTGCATCAAAAGCTTCTTTTTCTGTTTTCCAAAATGATACATCTGTTAATTTATCCCCAGGGGCTACGTCTAAAAAATCGTCATTACATCCTGTAATTACTATAGCCAATAAAGTATATAATATAAATATATTTTTCATTTTTTTTGTTTTAAAAAGTTACATTAAACCCTAGTAGAAACTGTCTGTTTGTTGGATAATTATTATTATCCCAAGCAAATCCAGAACCATGCGCAAATTCAGGATCAATATCTTTCACTTTGGATATATAAAGTAAATTCTCTCCAGACACATAGATTCTAAATTTGTTAATACCTAAAGAACTTAAGGCATTTTGTGGCAGCGTATAACCTATTTGCATGTTTCTCAACTTAGCAAAATCGCCCTTGTTTACCCAATAGGTACTACTTTGGTAATTCCGATCTTGATTTGCAAAACCCAACCTAGGAAAATCTGCATTTGTATTTGTTGGTGTCCAAAAATTGTCAACCATACTTTGTGTCGGTACAGCATTTCCTCCCCAAAAAGGGCGTACCGTTGGTCCATCGGTTAATACCTTATGACCTGCAAATCCTTGCCAAGCCATAGAAAAATCAAAATTATTCCAATCAAACCCTAAATTAAGTCCAAAATTATACTTTGGAAAATATGTTCCTAATGATTTTCTATCATTGGCATCTACAACACCATCTGGCAAACCTGTTAACTCTCCGTTAGCATCACGCCCATTAATATCTCTATATCTAATATCTCCTGGTTCTGGTGTACCTGCTATGTTGTGCGTTGGTGCCGCATCTATTTCAGCTTGTGAATTAAACAACCCGTCAGCCACATATCCAAATATGTTTTGAATAGGATCTCCAATATCTCTTCCAGGTCTTTCTGTTCCTTTTAAATCTGTTATTTGGTTTTTAACATAACCAACATTTGCATTTATATAATAATTAAAATCATCATTTACTCTACCACTATAGTTGACACTTAATTCCCATCCTTTGTTTTCGACCGAACCTGCATTTACAGTAGGAGGTTCAGCCCCTAAAATGTATGGTTGATCTAAACCTAGTAGAATGTCATTTGTATCTTTTATAAAATACTCAGCTGTAATTGATAAAGCATTGTTAAACAATCTGGCATCAATACCTATATTTGTAGATGTAGTAGTTTCCCATAAAATATTGGCATTTGCTAATGTTTTATTTTCGAGAACCCCACTGACTGAACCGTTTCCAAAGGAATAATTATAGTTATCTCTTGGACCAAAAGTATTTAGGAATTGATAATTTCCTATTTCTTGATTTCCTAATATACCCCATGACCCTCTTAAAAATAAATGGTTAATTGTTTCCGATTTAAAGAAATCTTCGTTAGATATTTTCCATCCTCCAGAAAACGAAGGGAAATAATCGAATCTATTTTCTTTTGTAAATCTAGAAGTTCCGTCGTATCTCAAAATGCCTTCAAAAAAGTAAGTGTCCTTAAAATTATAGTTAATTCTTCCAAAAGCAGATCTTAACTTATACTCTGAAGCACTACCTTCTCCACGGTCATTGCCATCAGCAACTCCATTTAATTCAGTTAATTCATTACTAGAAGAAAGACTAAACCTTGCTGCTTGGCTATATGACCAATTTTGGTCTCGTTGTTCAAAACCTAACAACCCTTTTAAATTATGATCGTTAAATGATTTGTTATAGGTTAAAAGTAAATTAGATGTATAATCCCAAACGGTTTCATTTCTTCTAATTAAATAACCACTTGCTATATTACTTCCATTATAAGTGTCTGTGGCTGCATCATATCTATGCCATTGTACAACATTTCTTTTTCTATTTTGAAGCCTATTGTCATTTCTAGCAGAAAATTGACCTCTTACTTTCAATTCTGGCATGATTTTAAATTCTGCAAAAACAGTACTTACATAATCATTATTTCTGTCCACATCCGTTCCCAATGGTAATTCTAAATATGCTAACATATTTCTCTGTCCAACACCAAACTCTTGCATGTTTTTCCAAAGACCGTTATCAAATTGATCAACTTCTCCTGGGAACTCTCTATAAGATTCTGTAATGATTTGACCAACAGACTGAATATTTCCGAAAGTTTTACCAAAGGATCCTGCTAACTTAATACCAACATCTAACTTGTCGTTTATTTTTTGGTCTATATTAACACGGTAGTTTTTTCTATTATAGCCATATGTTTTTATTAAGGAACCCTCATCAAGGAATCCAAAGGACAAATTGTATTTCGTGTTTTCACTACCACCAGACACACTGATATTATGAAATGTCTTTATTGGATCTCCACTCTTTAATAGTTTTTTAAAATGATCTATATTAACGTGCGTTTGAGGGCTTGTACCATCTCTAAACTTAGCCAAATCGTCATCTGAAAATAACGGAGAACCTCCATCGTTTATTCTAGCTTCATTATACAATCTAGCATAATCATATGAATTAACTCTATTCGGTATTTTAAAAGCCTGTTGTGTACCAACGCCTCCGTGGTATTTAACTACTGGAACTCCAGTGCGTCCTTTTTTGGTAGTAATTAAGACAACTCCATTAGCAGCTCTTACTCCATAAATTGCGGCTGATGCATCTTTTAATACTGAAATATTTTCAATATCGTTTACATCAATATCTTGAAGATCGCCCACTATACCATCAACCAAAATTAAAGGATTGTTCTTAGAAGCATCTCCTAAAGTTCCAATCCCTCTAATTCTAAAAGTTCCAGCGCTTTGACCAGGTCTCCCAGATTGCTGAATAACAGATAAACCAGGAACTTGTCCAGCTAATAATGTTGACACATTTGGTGCTGGTCTGTTCTCAATATCTTTAATGCTTACTGAAGATACAGCTCCAGTTATATTAACTTTCTTTTGAGTACCATAACCTACCACCACCACTTCGTCTAATGTAGCCTGATCTTCATTTAAGGCTACAGTAATACTTGCTTGGTTATTAACAGATACTTCCTGAGTTTCGAATCCTAAATAAGAAATAACAAGTACAGCATCACCATCTATTACATCTAAAGAAAATTTACCGTCAAAATCTGATTGGGTTCCATTGGTTGTTCCTTTTTCCAGAATATTCGCTCCTGGCAAAGGTTGTCCACTCTTATCATTTATTAAGCCCGAAACTTTATGCGTTTGTTGATTTGCTAAGGTGGCATCAAGGGTTTTTGATTTTTCTTTTATTAAAATCGCATTATTTACTGTTAATATAATATCAAGATTACCCTGTGACAAACTCCTCTTCAATAACTCATTCGTTTTTACAACTCCTTTTTTCAATTTAACTTTAGGAAAATCTTTAAATATCCCTTTTTCATAAAAGAATTTATAGTCTGTTTGATTCATAATCAATTTAAAGACCTCATCTACAGTTAAGGTTTTATCTTCTTCTACTTTTATTTTAGAATTTTGGGATACAATCTCAATAGGTGTTAGGGCAAAAACCGTAGTGAAAAACAAGAAAATGAAGGTTTTCATAATAATCATTAATAGCCTTTTTCTAAATAGAAAACTGACATTGGTTAATTTAATTTCCATAAATTTGCGTGTTATTAGTTAGTTAAACATTTTTAATTAATTGATAATAATTCTGAGGGGATAGGGTATTTACTTTTCCGGGTTAAACCTTATCCTCCTTTTTTCGATTGTTGTTTTATCTCATAGGCGTTGGTTTTAGTATATTTAAATTAGGATTCACTATTTTAATATTATTGTTTTATCTTTTATTTCATAATCATTCATTGAAGTAGATTTTATAATTGATAAAACTTCATCAATACTTTGTTGTTTATCTAAAATACCAATAAACTCAACCTTCTCCAGCTCTTTGTTTACAAAAATCACATCAACATCATACCATCTAGATACCACTTTCATAATGTCTTTTAGCGGCTTATCTATAAAACTAAAAGTTCCATTTTTCCATGAAGTTTCAGCTTTTACATCAACTTCTTTAACTGTAATACTGTTGGTCTTAATGTCTAAATTAGATTGTTGATTTGGCACTAAACTTTGCCTTAAAACACTAGTACCTACTGCTACGCTACCCTCAACTAGTGTGGTATAAACATTTGATTCATCTTTATAGGCCTTTATATTAAATTCTGTTCCTAATACTTCAACTTCTTGAGATTGATTGAATACCTTAAATATTGACCCCTTATGATTAGAACTAGACGACACATCAAAATAGGCCTCTCCATAAACTAGCTCAACCTCACGCGCTTTGCCCTCTGTAAATGCTACAGGATACTTTAGTTGAGATTCAGAGTTTAACCATACTTCTGTACCATCTGATAAAACAACATGAAATTGGCCTCCTCTTGGAATAGTTAAATAGTTATAGACAATTTTAGCTGAGTTTTGTTTTCCAGTCTTGTATATGATTTGGTCTCCATTACTATTGGCACTTTTAGTTTTAAAAGCATTACCTTTCTCTAATTCTACAACCGAACCATCTTCTAAGGTTAATATAGCTTTACTTGTACCCGGCTCTATATTACTATTTACAATTATTGGGGTAATCTCTGAAGGGCTTTCGAAGAAATGCTCTCTAAAAAAATAACCCGTTGCCAAAATACCCACAAAAATTGCGGCTGCTGCATATCTCCAAATATTTGGTGGTAGTTTTCTAATTTTAGTTTTAGATATAGAATGAATCCTCGGATTAATTTTATTCCAACCTTCTTTTATTTTATATTCTTGAATAGATTTTATATTTGAAGCATACCAACCATCTTTTTTAATTTCATTATAAATACCTCTATTCTGCTCAGATTCATTTAACCAATTGTGAAGATATTGATGATCTTCATCATTAATTTCCCCACTTAATTCACTAGCAATAAGCTTTGCTATTTTTAAAAATTCTTTCTCCTGATTCATTTATTTTAACTTAACTTTCTATATACAATACAATTCAGGTTTGAAACATGGGTATTGTCAAACAAAAAAAAATCTTAAATCTTGTAGCTCTAAGTTAAACCTTAAAACCAAGACGTCTTCACTTTTTTAGTATCTCTACTTTTTCTAAATTCCGTTTTTATATATTTACGGCTCAATACTTTTATTAATTAATGCTCTCATCTCAAAATATTATAGTCGATATAAAACAAGGAAATAAAGATTCCTTTAAAGAATTCTTTGATGACTTCTACCCTATTTTGTGTTCGTTTGCAAACAAGTTTTTGAAAAACCCAAATCAAAGTAAGGATGCAGCACAAGAGGCTCTTGTAAAGTTTTGGGAAAAACGAAAAGAGTTTGATGACATACAAGGCGTAAAAAGTTTTTTATATGTTGTTGTAAAAAACAATTGCCTAAACGTTTTAAAGAAATCAAAAAACAATGTGGATCTATCTTTATTGAAAGAACTGGAATCTGAATCTTTCTTTAAGAAAAATATTATCAATCAGGAGACATTTATGATTGTTAGGAATGCAATAAATAAATTACCCAGCCGTCAAAAAGAAATCATTGAGCTTTCTTTGCGTGGTTTAAAAAACCCTGAAATAGCCACTCAATTAGAAATCTCTCCACATACTGTTCACACAGCCAAAAAAAATGCATATCGCAAATTGAGGGAAATACTTAAAGATAAATATTATCTATTATTATTGATTTAGTACTAGACCTTAACAGATATTTTGATTAACAATATGGTAATTATGGCTGGTTTTGTAACTGGTGTATGCTTATTACTCCCTGTTATTAACTCGTTAAGAGGCAGTTTTTGCAAGCATCTTTAATTCTAAAAATATAAACAGAATGAAATTGAACATAAAATCAAAACAAGAGCAACATGGTGTTTCTCTATTTGATATTCTTATAAGCAACGATGGCATTGTATACAAGCGGTTAGTTAACAACCATAGTTTCTACTATAACATAATTTCGTAAATTTGAAAATAACAATAATAGATGAAAGTTGTAATAATTGAAGATGAGGAGCTTGCCGCAACTTCTTTAGAGAAGTTATTGTTAAAAAGCACCTATAATATAGACGTCATTGCACATTTAGAAAGTGTTGAAGAAGCCACAGAATGGCTCGCAAATAATAAGTGTGATATTATTTTTAGCGATATTCATCTTGGAGATGGAGAAAGTTTCGAAATATTCGAAAATTTACAAATAACAGTACCTATTATTTTTACTACCGCATTCGACCGCTACGCAATTAAATCATTTAAATATTTTGCAATCGATTATCTTCTCAAGCCTTACGATGCCCAAAAATTAGACCAGGCCATTAAGAAATATAAAGATGTTGTATCGTTGCCCGAGATTTATCAGCAAAAAATGACCAATCTGTTTTTAGAAATGAATAGCATTAAAAAGACTGCCGAAACGCAAGAGCGGTTTTTAATTAATAATGGTAAACAGCTTATTTCTATAGAGAGTAAAGAGATTAGTTTTTTTAGAGCACAAGGCAAGCATTTATTTTTACACGATGTAAATGGGGATAATTATCTGTATTCGGATACCATTTTAGGGCTAGAACAAAAATTATCGCATCGCGATTTTTTTAAAGTGAATAGAAATTATATTATTAAGCACAGTGCCATTAAGAATATTTATGAGTACAGTAATAATCGCTTAAAAATTGAATTGCATTTTGCTTTAGATAAAAATGAAATTATTTTGGTGAGTGCAAAAGTTAAGAAGAAATTTAAAGCGTGGTTAAGCCGTTAATCCAGTACTTTTATGAAGCTCCTTTTAAAATTAAAAAAGCATCAGTATACTTGGACTATAAGTTTAATGTCAATTGGTCTCTTTTTTATAGTATATACGGCCTTAACAAATAAAATTGAAACGGTTACCGAAGAATTGATTAGCGAAATTGTAAAAAGCGATTTAATTGCCAAACAAAATGTTATTGCATTAGAATTTGAACGTTTGGATACTTACCTCATAGAAGCCTCTAAAATTTTAAATAGTAACAAGGAATTAAGTCCTCAGGAATATTTTGAAAAGTTAGAATTAGTAGCAGATATTGCTGCGACAAATGTACATATAAACAAATCTTGGGCTTTTTCTGGTTTAGCTGAGAGTGTGTCTATTACTTATTTCGATACCATAAACGCCCATTATAATATTCGAATTAAATCGTATGTAGAAGGACAAATAAAAAACCGATTTAGTGAAAATGGTTCTCCAATTTTTCATATAAATGATAACGTATATTTGCGAAAAACGACGCATATATCTTTGCCCAATGGTCGTTTTGTTGGCTTTTCGTATGATATCGATTTGTTGAAATTCTGGGAATATTATTCTCAAAAATATGTTCCTGGAGGAAGTTATACAGTACTTACAACAAAAGAAGGGATATGCATACTACATCCAGAAGTTAAATATATAGGTAGAGAAATTGATTTTTTTTTTAAAGGTGTAGATAGAAGTGCTATTCTTGATAATATAAATGTACAGAACAGCGATAACCTAATTAAAACACAACTCATTTCTGAATATTTAGGATTAGAAGTGTTGCGTTTCTATAAAGCATTAAATAACGTCGACCAGGTTTTAATTTTAGGAGAGAGTTTTCCTGTAGATATTAAACTGAAGGAGTCTATGGAAAGTACGCAACGCTACTTTACATGGATTAGTGTTTCTGTTCTAGGTACTTTTATATTAGTATTGGTTTTGTCGAGATTACAACTAACCAGTGATTATAACAAGAATTTAAAGGTAACTAAAGAAAGGGAGCAGCTACGAGCGAGCAACGAGAAATTTCAAAGAAAGAATGCGGTACTTCAGTTACAACAACTCAAGAAAAAAATGAATCCTCATTTTTTATTTAACAGTTTAAATTCCTTGCATGTACTTATAGAAAGCAACCCAGATTTATCTCAAGAGTTTGTGCTTAAATTAGCCAATGTTTATCGTTATGTACTGGCAGAAAATGAAGGTAATTTGGCATGGGTAAAAAATGAGCTCGAGTTTATGGAGCAGTATTTTTTCTTGCAGCAAATACGATTTAAAGGCAGCTTATTTATGGAACTTAAAGGCCTCGATAATGTTAGGGCATTACAAAAAAAGATTCCGTTGCTCTCTTTACAAACATTATTAGAAAACGCAATAAAACATAATAGTTTTACAAAAAATAAACCTTTACAAATTTCCATCGAAATTCAAGACGAGCAGCTCATTGTGAGCAATAATTATAATCCTCGAAAAAAATATGAAGAAAAAAGCCATAAAATAGGTCTTAAATATATTAAAAACAGTTACGAATACTACGGTGTAAGCACTTTTTATACAGAAATTAACAATAATAATTTCAGTTGTTATTTACCTTTGCTGCCTTAAAAGCAGACTTCACTCCAGTTTATAAAGAGTTCATTCCTTTTTATTGTTAGAAGTTGATTGCATAGTTCAATTTTGGCCCAGATATAAATGGATTTATGAAGTGTACTTTCTTAGAACGTAAATATGTTCTTGAAATAATTGTGGTTTTACTAATAATGTTGGGAGGAGAAATCTCTGCACAGCAATCGGATAATAAAGATACAACGGCTGATTTGTTGGATAGCAATATTGCCTATGCCGATATCATTAAAGAGTCCACAAAGCAAAGTGGTTTTTTTAATGTGTATCAGCATAAAAAGGATATTTATTTTGAAATTCCAGATCTCATGCTTGCTACAGATATTTTATTGGTAAATAAAATATCACAAGTGCCTTTAAGTTTAAACGGTCATGGTTTAAATAAAGGAATGACTTACGAAACCAAAGTCATTCGATTTTATAAGGACACCTTATTAAATAAAGTATGGGTAAAAACAATTAACCCTCAGGTTAAATCTCCAAAAGATGATGCGATCACTAAATCGGTGAAAGATAATTTTGGAGAGTCGAATATTGAAGTGTTCGAGATAGAAACTTTCAATACCGATTCTACAGCAACCTTAATTAAGGTGAATAAAGTCTTTAACGGAAAAGAAAAGAGTTTTACTGACGTGCTGTCCAATACAGGACTAGGTGGTAGTATATCTTCTAAACTATCTAAAATTGAGCAGATAAAAGCTTTTCCAGAAAACATAGTAATAAAATCAACGATGTCTACTTCGGTATCTGAAGGTGGCGGGCCATCATTAGCCTTGTCTTTAGGCCTAACGATTAATATGGTCTTATTACCCAAAGAAGTCATGACTCCAAGATTTGCCGATCCGCGTATCGGGTATTTTAGTACACCTATGTCTTATTACAATGATGAGCAACAGCAAGTCGAAAACAAACGTCTTATTACACGCTGGCGATTAGAGCCTAAAGAAGACGATAAGGCGAAATACTTAAGAGGGGAATTAGTTGAACCAAAAAAGCCGATAGTTTATTATGTAGATCCAGCAACACCTAAAAAGTGGCGTCCTTTTATAATGCAAGGCGTTAGAGATTGGCAAATTGCTTTCGAAAAGGCAGGGTTTAAAAATGCGATACAGGTTAAGTTTCCTTCCGAGGATGATAAAGATTTCGATGGCGACGATGTGCGCTATTCAATGATTACCTATGCGGCATCTGAATCTCAAAATGCAATGGGTCCCTCTATTGTTGACCCTAGAAGCGGCGAAATATTGGAAGCCGATATTATTTGGTGGCATAACGTCATGAGATCTTTACATAAATGGATGCGCGTACAAACTGGTGCCATAGACGAAAAGGCTCGGAAAAATATTTTTGAAGACGATTATATGGGCGAAGCTATTCGGTTTGTATCCTCGCATGAGGTCGGACATACTTTTGGTTTAAAGCATAATATGGGCGCGTCGAATGCCTATCCCGTAGAGTCCTTACGTTCGGCAAGTTTCACCTCTAAAATGGGTGGTACTGCACCTTCTATTATGGATTATGCGCGTTTTAATTATGTGGCACAACCCGAAGATAAAATAGTGGAAATTACACCAAAAATTGGAGCTTACGATACTTATGCTATTAACTGGGGCTATCGCTGGTTGGCTTCTTCGAACCCTAAACAAGAAGAAAAACTTTTGAATACTTGGATTCGAGATAATGAAAACGATCCCGTATATTTTTACGGAGAGCAACAACCAAGCGGTCATGTTGTAGACCCACGTTCGCAATCGGAAGATTTGGGAGATGATGCCATGTTAGCTTCAGAATATGGCCTGTTAAATTTAAAAAGAATTTTACCTCATATTATTGAGTGGACTGCCGAAGAAGGGGAAGATTATTACGAGGCTTCAAAATTATATAAAGCCATTATCGACCAATGGGAATTATATAACGGGCATGTAATGGCCAATATTGGAGGGGTGTATTTAAACAATGCCGTTTATAGCGATGGGAAAAAATCGTACGAAGCCGTGCCTTCCAAAATACAGCGAGAGGCTTTAGAGTATATTATCGATAATGCCATTAAACCACAAAAATGGCTGTTCTCTCCAGAGTTGTTTCATACAGTGTATGCTGTGCGTGATGCTCCTGATGGTCCCCGCTATTATTCGTCGTTGTCTATGTTAAGGTCGTCTCAGTTAAGGGTCATGCATAATTTATTAAAGACCGACCGATTAATGCGATTAGCCGAAAACGAACTATTAGAAAAACCACAAGGCTTTACATCAGAAAATATTTTTAATACACTTTACGAAAGTATATTCGACCGTACAATTAACGGGAAGTCTCTTTCGGTTTACGACCGCATGACTCAAAAAAACTATGTCGATGTGTTATGTTCGGGAAGTAACGAGTTATTGAAAAAATCTAAAAAGAAAAAAGAAAACATAAATACTAATTTTAAATATGTGCACTACAGTTATTTACCTAGAGCAACTGATGCTGCATCATTAAAGAGAGGCGCTTTAGTTAACATTTTACAGTTGTTAGAAAAAAAGAAAAACAAAGGAGATGTCATTACAAAGACCCACTACGCAGATTTAATTTATAGAATACAATACAACTTAAATAACTAAACCCACAGATTAATGAAGAAATTAGGATATCTGTTCATAGTAATAGCCATTTTAACAAGCACTGTTTACGCACAAGAAAAGAAAACCGTTAGTGGGTATATATACGATTTAAATACCGGGGAACCCGTTGTAGGTGCTTCGGTTTATATTTCGTCGGCTATTATTGGAAGCACTGCAAATACAGCCAATCAAATTAATGGAGCCATGATTGGTACTACAACCGATTTTGATGGCAATTTTACATTCCAAGCATTTCAGGATGCTGCTAACATTACCGTGTCTTCCATGGGCTTTGAGACGAAAGTTATCGATATTTCTAGGTCAAGCACGAATCTCGTTATCAATCTAAATTCGAAAAATCAGGAATTAGAAGAAGTATTATTAACGGGATATCAAAAAATTGAAAAACGAAAGGTAACCTCTGCTTTCGGAAAAGTAAAGACAGAAGACATTAAACAAGCAGGAGTTTCTAATATCGATCAGATGCTTTCTGGACAAATTGCCGGAGTCGTTGTACAACCTACCAACGGAGCGCCTGGTGCACCGGCTAAAATTGTAATTAGAGGTATAGCCACTTTAAATGGGTCTTCAGATCCGTTATGGGTGTTAGATGGGATTCCTTTAGAAGGCAATGATATTCCATCAGATTTTACCGATAAAGACAATATTGATCAATTACGTTCGTATGCTATTGGAGGGCTTAATCCCGAAGATATTGAGAGCATTACTATTTTGAAGGATGCTTCAGCAACCTCTATTTATGGTGCAAGAGCTGCAAATGGCGTTATTGTTATTACTAGTAAAAATGGTAAAAAAGGACCTATGCGCATTAATTTTAGCGCCAATAGTTTTGTGACCCAAAGACCAGATTTCGATAAGTTAAACTTAATGAATTCGAACCAAAAGGTAGATTTTGAATTAGATCTAGCGAGTCGCTCCGACCTCATCTATCAAAACGACAGAGGCGGAGTTGCTCGTATTTTGAATAGCTATGGCGCATATAATAATTTTGTAACTAATGGCTTTGCTGCGATAAGTTTAGATGCACAAAACGAGATTAACGCGCTTAGAAAGATTAATACCAATTGGGGAGATGCCTTGTACCAAACGGCATTAAACCAACAATACAACTTGAGTATTTCTGGTGGTGGTGAGAAAAATGATTATTACTTTTCAACAGGATTTTTCGATGAAATTGGAGCTACTAAAGGCACTGGCCAAAAGCGTTTTAATTTGACCATAAAAAATAATTTTCAAGTGAGAGACGATTTAAAAATTGGCGTGTCTCTCTTTGGGAATATTAATAAGAGCTTTTCTTATATCACTGGAATTGATGCTAATACAAACCCTTCAAATTATTCTCGTAGAGCAAATCCTTATTTACAGGTTTTGGACGTCGACGGTCATTATGTTTATGACCCCGATTTAATAGAGCGATCGGATTTAAATTTGAAATATAATATTTTAGAAGAGCGTCGCAATACCAGTTATGATCTTAAATATACTGGGATAAAAGCCCTATTCGATGCGACGTATAATGCTACAAAAGGACTGAAACTTTACACCCAATTAGGGCTTCAAATTGACGATACCAAAACAGAGCGTTTTGGTGGTGAGGAAAGCTATTTTACTAGAAAATACAGACAGCGTTCACAATATTTGGGTGCTGGTGGTGAGTATGCTTACTTCTTACCTGATGGAGGCATTATAGAAAACACTAATACCGGTTTTTTTCAGTATAACTGGAAAACAACAGCGACCTACAATACAACATTCAAAGAAAAACACGAACTCGATGTGCTTTTAGGAACCGAGTTTAGACGCAATAAAAGTACTAACATCGGTACAAGAGCATTTGGTTTTAATGCTAAGACACTCTTGTCTGTGCCAATTACCGACGAAAGAGCGGTAGGTAATTCTGCTTTCGATACTTACGATAAGCAGTTTATGGAAAATGCCTATACCTCTTTTTTCGGAACTGCATCTTATACCTATAATAGAAAATACACGCTTTTTGGAAGCTTGCGTTATGACGGTTCTAATTTGTTTGGTGTCAACAAAAAATACAGGTATTTACCTTTGTGGTCTCTTGCAGGGTCTTGGAATATAACTCAAGAAGATTTTATGGATGAACTAGAAATGGTATCCGATTTAAAGTTCAGAGCGTCTTACGGTGTGCAAGGAAATATTGATAAATCGACCTCTCCTTATGTGGTGGGAACTTATTCTACTACAAGTATTTTACCTGGACAAACAGAAGAAACAATTATAGCAAATGGTGCTCCTAATCCAGATTTGCGATGGGAAAAAACGGTATCATTTAATACAGGCCTAGATATCGGGTTATTTAACAGCGTCATTTATATAAACAGTGATTATTATTATCGAAAAAGTACCGATTTAATCGGGTTTCAGTCGGTGCCTTTAGAGTCGGGATATAGCTTTATAAACACTAATTGGGCGTCTATAAGTAACAAAGGATTCGAATTGGCCATAACGAGCCAAAATATCCGGAACAAAAATTTTGATTGGATCACAAGTTTCAATATTGCACACAATAAGAATATTGTGGAACAGATTGAAATTAGAGAAGAAGACTTTAAACCTTCAAGAAAAGGATATTCTGTCAATGCCATTTTTGGCATTCGAACTGCGGGATTAGATAGTAATGGCTTGCCATTATTTTGGAAAAATGGCAATAAGGTATCGGCCGTAGATTTCTTTCAGTTAAACGAAGGTACCGATGGTAGTCAGCTCACACGTCAAGAACATCGCGATTTGTATACTTACTTAGGGAGCGGTGATCCAAAACTCACTGGTGGTATTACTAATAAATTTAGGTATAAGCAATTTTCTTTAAGTATTGCAGCTAATTTTAATTTGAAGCAATTGGTGCAAACCACACCTGCTTACGATTTTGTATACGCCCAACCTGGCACTAATTATAACACCGATATTTTAAAAGCCGGCACTGGAAGTTTTCCTGCGCTTATAGGATCAAGTAGTCCAGGTTTCGAGACTAATGCTGTTTATAATTGGTTTGCTCGAGGTGACGATGGCGGTGATACATATAGCGATCTAGATCTTTGGATTGACGAAATTTCTTATATCAGAATTAATAGCATTCGGTTAAGTTATGCCTTCTCTAATAGATTGTTGAACAAGTTGAAAATGACCGATGTAAGATTGAATTTAGAAGGCCGAAATCTATTTGTTTTTGGATCTAATTATGATGGATATTTCGACCCGGAAACTTTCGGAAGCAGGTATGCACAACCCATTCCTAAAGTAATTTCGTTAGGATTAAATATAACTTTTTAATAAGAGACATATGAAAAAGAACATGAAAATATTAAGTTTAGTCTTGCTACTTGTTGTGTCTTCTTGTAGCGATTATTTAGACATAGAACCAACGGGATTGGTGATCCCTAAATCGGTCGAGGAATACCGTGCTTTTTTAACAGCTGCTTATAGCTTTACAACAAATCACAAAGTACTTACGGCATATCGATCGGACGAGTTAAATCTCAGTTCCGCATCTTTAGGAGTTGAACAGTATAAAGATAATTTTATTTGGAATGATGTTGATAGAGACCCCAATGCAAGATCGTTTCCATATGCTGATTTTTACACCACTATTTTTTATGTGAATCATATTATAGATCAGAAAGAGAATATTACTGGAGATTCTGAAGAAGTTCAACAATTACTCGGCGAGGCGTATGCACTTAGAGCTTTACAGTATTTCGAATTATTAAATCTGTATGCCGAGCCTTATAACCAAGTCACGGCTTCTGCCGACCTAGGTGTACCTGTAGTAACCATCTATGAGTTAGACAGAGCCTATTCGCGAGAATCTGTAGAAAAGGTATATACACTTATCCTTGATGATATTGCGAAAAGTAAAACCTTACTTAATCTTGAGGTGCAGCCAACGGGTTTAAATTACCGTTTCTCTAAGCAGGCAGTATCTGCTTTTGCTACAAGAGTGTATTTGTTTCAACAAGAGTGGCAATTGGCTATTAATGAGGCCGATGCTGCTTTAGCAATAAACAATGCATTATTAGATTTAAATATAGATGAAAGCGTATTAGCTTCAGAATACGATACTGTGGAATCTATTTTGGCCTTGGAACCATCTTCTTCTTTCGATTTGTCCTACTATACTTCAATTTCTTCTGCCTTATTAAATACTTATAATCCAACCGAAGATTTGCGTTATGCGCAATATTTTATTAGTGCCAGAGGAGAAATAAGAGCTGTTAAAAATGCCGACGATAAATATAAGTGTTCGTTTCGTACTTCCGAATTGTATTTAAGCAAAGCGGAAAGCTATGCTGCATTAAATCAATTGTCAAATGCTGTCGATGCATTACGTCCATTAATTAAAGCACGCTATACTCCAGTTGCTGCGATAGCCTACGAAAACGAATTATTGGCAATGTCTCAAGAAATATTACTGGAAGAAATACTAAACGAACGCTTTAGAGAATTGGCTATAGAAGGACACCGTTGGAATGATTTACGACGTACCAGCAGAAAGGCGATTACTAAAATTTATGATGGCATACAATATCAATTAGATCAGAATGACGATCGTTATACGATTCCATTTCCAGTGGATGCCACAATTAACAACCCTAATTTAAATTAATGTTAACAAGAATGTCCTATTGTAAGGATGTTAATTAAAATCAAAAAACGAAGTATTATGAAAAAAATCTATTCAATTTTTATAGCTGTTGTATCTCTAACCGCAATAGTTGCATGTTCAAGTGATGATAGTGTAACTTTATCCGCTTTAAATAGTATCGAGTCTTTTACAATCAACTTTGAAGGCATTCCTGACGAAGAGATAATCTATGATCTAGGTAATGATATTATAGTAAGTGTCCCTTTTGGAACCAGCTTAGATGCATTAGTAGCAGCAATTACGGTGAGTGAAGGCGCTACTATAACACCAAGTCCTGCAGAAGCTATAAATTACATTAATGGTGAGGCTGTAACTTTTGTAGTTACCGCAGAAGATGGAACATCAACTAAAACCTATACTGTTACTATTAATTTGCGAGGAGAAGTAGGTAGTGGTAGCCGAATAAAATCACTAACTTATAATGATAGTACAGCTCCGTCACCCGATAATAGAGTTGTAGAATACACCTATAACGACGCTAATTTTATCGTAGAAAGTGTCGATATAGAAGATTCCTATGGAACTATTATTTATGAAAAAATTAGCTATACGTATAACGATTTAAACCAAGTAATAGAGCAAAGCATCGATAACGACCAAGATGTAGATGGCGACGATGAAAGAGTTGTATTCACTTATGAGGATGGCATAATAGTGTCTTCAGAAACTTTTACAAAAGAAGATGATTTCGCCGTAGCGATAAGCAGTACTACATACCAATACAACGATCTAGGTAGAATTGAAGCAAAAACTACTTCTGTGCCAGGCGAAGCCGATAATGTTGTAACCAATACTTACGATGCCAACGGGAATATGCTAAAAAATGATACAGGCATAGAATATAGTACAACCATAGCAACAGCTTTCGACGATAAAAACAATCCTTTTGCTCATGTTTATCCTGCTGCTTTTGGTAAGATTATACAAACAGTAGAAAGAGGAGGTCCTAATAATCCTTCTACATACGAATCTCCAGCATACGATGACAATAAAAAAAGCTACACATATAATACAGACAACTATCCACTAACCATAGATTATTCTTATTTTGGATTCATTTTTGTAACTCAAACTATAGTATATAACTAATTTTTTATTGTATAAATTATAGAAAAACCCTCTCTTTAGAGGGTTTTTCTATAAGCTTAATTAAGATGCAGAATAGGATGTATTTATTAGCCATTGGTATTTGCGTTGTTATTATTTCTTGGTCTATTGTAAAGTCTAAAGCTCAAGTAGAAATGCCCGAAAAACTAACCAACCAAGAAACATTAATGAATTTGTATACTAAAAAGATATTGCCTCTTTTTTCAGAATATGATAGCATTAAATTTCCTTCGCATTATGTTATCGATAAAAATGATAATACTATAAATGCAGGAGCGGCTTCTGGTTATATAGAAGTTAGTCAAGGTTTAGTAGACGCACCTATTGATACAATACGTATCTTTGTTATGGCCCACGAACTTGCTCATATGGCTACACTTGCTCAGGCTTCTTTGTTTAATTTAGGTAATGAAATCCCTAATGGAAAGCTAACTAATATTTATAAAAAAGCTGAATTGTTAGCAGATTTAATTGCATTCTATAAAATTACTGTACATCTCCCCAAAATGGCGCGTCTAATGAAGCAAGATTTTAATGTTCTTAAAATCCTGTTCGGAAATGAAACCTTTACACATCCATCTGGCAAACGTAGAATAGAACAGCTCCTAATTTTTGCAGAAAAAACAAAAACAATGTCTAATGTCGATGCTTTTAAGGTATCCTTTACTGATATTTGGGAAATGGAATAATACCAAATAAAGAATTTCTTAAAACCAACTATCCCCAGGGCAGAGCCACAGCGGTATTTCACTGGTTTCATACCCAATTAATTTGCCCACAAGGTTTTGACCTCAAGGTCAAAAATCGAAATTCTGTATTTTACCTCACCCAGAATTGCCAAAAAAAGGCAATTCTGACCTCTCCAAAGGAGAGATTAATAGGAAACCCTGCCTTTGCCGGCAGGCAGGCCCGACACCAAGGGTCGGAGGATTTTTAGATTAAATTTCAAAATGACTGGTAAATCTATAACAGGACTAAGAGTAAGTTATAAATCTATTTTAGGATTAATGCAAAATACGTAAACTTTTTTAGGACGAGACAATGACTCGGTACTCCACTAGGAAACCCTAACGGTGTCTGGGATCCTGTTTCTATTTTTCATATCAATCTCCTTATTCCATAAACTTTAAAACTCCAAATGAAGAAGGGATGTGAAAGTTTAGTTTCTTAGGTTTTACCCAGCTAATCCAATCGACAGAAGGCTTCTTACCTGCTCTGGAACTATAGTTGCCTCGATACAATCCTGCATAGAGTACATTTCCATCAAAAAGATCCAATTCTTTTAAGGAAGTCATACTAATTCTGCCTTCAACAATATATCCATTATCCGTAAAAGTAGATTTTAATTCAAGTTGACCTTCTGGCCAATCCCATGCGCTGTCAACACCATAACTTTTGTTAAAGTCTGCCTTTGAATCAAAAACTCTTGCTTTAGCATCCATTTCTAAAGAATAGTAGTCTTTACTAGTGTCTTCATTTCTGATAAAAATCTCGATGCGATCAGAACCTACGGCCTGATTTTCTTCTCCAATACTTGGTTTGTCTACCAAAACAATATCATTGTCTATGACATTATAAAGAAAATAGAAAAAATTATCATCATATAACCCTTTGAAGGACGTTTTGGGCATTTCATTATCGCTCCAATAATTTCTAAACGTCGTCAATTCAATAGCCTTGTCCCAAGTAGACTCTTTTGATAACCCATCAATATGTATCTTTCTACTTGTCTTTAAAACATTATATTCATATTGACTAAACGCAACAAGCGTGAAAAGAGAAAAAATAAGAGCCAATACATGTTTCATAAGGTATTCTATTTAATGGTATTTTTCATCCTCAATAAAATTATATAATAATAAATTATCATCGAAACAGTCAGACTTTTTGTCCCTTTGACATTACTTAAAAAACCTCAGCCATTATAGTTATAATATCTGAGGTTTTTTAATCTACAGCTTAAGAACCTCTAAATTAGTTGCGTTCTTAATTTAATAATTTTTTGCTTTCCTATTCATCCAAAAGTTCAAGAGTCACCAAATAAACACAATGATCGGAGGCATAAGTATCAGCAATAACTTTCTTATCCAGTACTTTCCACCTATTTTTCGGATAAAACATTACATAATCTAACTTAGTTCGGGGGTTGTCAGATGGTATAGTAGGCTCTGGGTTTTCCCTGTCATAAGTAGTTTGCCACATTTCTTCAAGTGTGTTGATAGGACCGCTTCCTGGAGTTGCATTAAGGTCACCTGCTAAAATAGTTGGGTACTTATTTTTTGAAAACACTTCATTGATCCTTTTAGCTTGTATTTCTCTTCCTGCATTACCTTCATGGGCAAAATGTGTACCCACAAAAGCAATAGTGTCTTTTGTTTCTGGTATTTCTGTAATTATTTCTAGTGCTGCTCTAGGTTCTTCACCTTCAATATATGGTAAAGGTACATTTCTAGTGCTTATAAAACTGTACTTTGATAACACGCCTTCTCCATACTCTCCTCCATCATAATACATCGCTCTGGCAAAAATAGGTGCCATTTTAGTTCGGTATCCTAGTTCGGTTGCCAAATCATACTTTTTAGATCTGTTAACTTTATAATCCACCTCTTGCATAGCTACAAAATCTGGATCTGTATCTTTTATAACCTTTGCTACTGCTTCTAAATTATAATCGAGTTTTGTAGTTCTTCCTCCATAAATATTATATGATAGCACTTTTACTATTGTTTTCTTTTTATTTTGAGCCTGTACTGGAGCAATGATTGCTATCAATAATAAAGCTATTGATATCTTTAGTTTTATTTGTTTCATACTTTTTTTAAAATTAAATAGTGCTTATTTTGAGTTTTAATAATTCAACTTGAACTTAGATACAATTAAAAAATGATCTGAAGGAAAACCGTTAGGCCATGTTGAAATAACCTCAGTAGAAGTGTTTTCTATGCCTTTTCCTTTATAATACAACTGATCTATTCTTACGCCTCCTTGGTGTGAATATCCAGGGTATTTTTCAACATCTGGATACAAACTTCTATATGCATCTGTAAATCCGTTTTCTAACATTTTTTTAGAAGCTGGGCTTCTTCCTCCATCGGTATGTGGCACTGCATTAAAATCTCCCCCAAAAAGTACTGGAATACTGTCTGATTTACTAAACTTAGACTCATGGAAGTCATAAACTTTAGGAAAATTGTTCATACCATACCAATTGGACATCGCCCAAATGTCCTGAGTTTCACTTATGGCTAGTTTTACTGCGACATTATTAAACTCGGTAGCTTCAGATACTTGCAATTCCTTAATGGGATAGCGGCTTAATACAGAGATATTGGCACCTTGATAGCAATAATCCCAATCGGATGTTGTCGCAAAATAATATCCCAATTCTGCAGCAATAAAATCACCATTAGAATAGGTTTCCTGCATTAAAACCACGTCTAAATTTTTCTCTTTAATCATTTCAACGATTCGCATTCTTGAATCCCAACCGTCTTTTTCCAAAGACCAATGAATTCCTCCATGCCATATATTCCATACCCCTACAGTATAGTCTTTTAAATTTTTGGTTAATTTAAAAGAAACACTTTCTTTATATTCATTATAACTATGTAATACGTCTTCAGAACTTATTGTTCTTTCCCAAACGGATAGTTGGTCCATAGTAAAATCTGAAGGGTATAATTTTTCACTCATGGTAAAAGATTTCCCATCAGCCTCATTAATATGTACTTTTCCGTCTTGCAAGCCATAAATTTTACTTACAGGCTTAAGAACTGTTAATTTCATATTCTGAAAAACAGTATAGGGATTTGGTCCTAATGTTTTTCTAACTTCAATGACTTTCGAAAGCGTTTCTTTGTCAAATTTTTTTCTTCCCTTATAGCTTTCTAATTTACTCTTAAATAATTGATTGGGATTTGTAATGAGGGCTAAGAATTCATCATCTTTTACATTTTCTATGCCTAGAGCATTAAATTCATCGACCAGGCGTTGCAAATTTTCTTGTCCGCTTATAATATCGGGGGCATAATTATTCTCATAATCAAAGTTGTTTTCTGTTGCCCCAATGACTAAAGGTTGCTGATTCAAAAAATCAAAATTTACTTTATAAATAGCTTTATTATGCCCATCGTAGTATAAACGAAATTCTGAACGTTCTTTATTGTATGTGATGGTTAATTGGTGCCAATCTCCATCATTAACAGGCATGCTGTTTCCATTATCTCTTTCGTAATTTATTCTTCGGTTACCAGATCCTATAGCCCATGCGAATGTACCTCCAGAGCTATATAAAGCCCACCCAGCATTCTTTTGAGTTAAAATACTTTTGTCTTTAAAATCTTTTTGCGAAAGAAATACTGTAGGTTTTTCAGATGTTGTTTTCACCCAACATTGAACAGAAAAGTCTTTGGTACCATCAAGGGACAAACTATCCAAACTTAAATTATGATACCTCTTATCCGGCTTAAATGCTAAGGCTTGTCCATCAATTCCGTCTACAAACGAAAACCCATTGCCGCTAAACTGGAGGTCTCCGCTTTTTACATCTTTATCAAAGTCAAATGCTGTAAGTGATTTGTCTTTTTCTTTAGCAAGCTCACAAGATATAAGAAGACTTGCAATCATAATCGTAGTAAAAAAGAATAATGTTTTTTTCATGTTATATTAGTATTTTAATTAAACTTAAATTTGCTGGTAAGTCCTAAATGATCGGATGGGTATCCGAGTGTGTTTTTGCCTTTAAAATTTTCAATAATTTTTCCTGCTTCAATCAATTTCAACTTTACGCCTTTGTAATAAATAAAGTCTATTTTATCTTCATTTCTTGGGGCCGAATAGCAAGGGTATTTTTTAGCGTCTGGATATAGCTCTCTATAGGAATCTTTAAAACCAGCATTTGTCATAAGTTTACTATGTCCTGATTTTCCAATACCGTCATCAAGATGTGATACCGAATTGAAATCTCCTGCCCAAACTATAGGAATATCATCTGCATTATTTACTAGCTTAGCCCAACCTTTTAAAGCACCGTCCAAATCTTCTGGTTTTCTTCCATTATACCAGTTAGAAAATGCTATCACTTTATTTTTCTTAGAAAGTCTAATTTTTGCGCCACCGTTATTAAATGCATAATTCTTTCCATAATTAGAGCGCTCCTCTATCATATAAACATCTTCTATAGGATAACGACTCATCACCGAAATATTTGCGCCCCAAACAGCTCCAATTGTACTTGATGCTTCGTAATAGTAGTAGCCTAAACTGCTGGATATTATCGAACCAGATCCGTAAGTTTCCTGCATCATTACAATATCGGCTCCTGATTTTTTTATCATTTCTATAATACGTTCCACACCATCAAACCCATCTCTATCTTTTAAAAAATGTGAACCACCATGCCAGATGTTCCAGTTAAGCACGGTTAAAACATCATTCTCCATTTCAGGTTCTTCTTGAATTTTGGCATGTTTTTTAAATGCTTTTTGAATTTGTTTTTGTGACAGAGTCGTTGTCGATACTTCAAGTTGATCTACGACTCCTTGAAAGGGTTTATAACTAGATTCACTTTCATCTTTCCCAATCATTAAAGTTTTATTACTTGCAAAATCTCTATTGCTCAGGTCTCCTATGCTTAAAATGGCTCTATTTATACCATCGTAAAATAAACGTACTTCTTTGCGACTAGCGTTATAGGTAAAAACAATTTGATGCCATATATTATCTGTAATTGGTTGATCTTTAGCTATAGGTTCGTAGTTATAATAGGCACTTCCATTTCCAATATTCCAACCCCAAGCTCCATTACTACTATAAAGCGTAAAACCAGGATTGATCCTTCTTTTCTTATAGATGCCCATATCTTTTTTCCTAAAGTCTGCATTCGATAGAATAATAGTAGTGTCTGTTGTAACTTTCGCAGATTTCACCCATACAGATATTGAAAAGTCTTTACTATTAGAAAACCAATCTGTTCCAAAATCTTTCAGTTTAGGAAGGTTAGTAGACTTTTCTATATCTAATCCTTTGCCTTTTATCCCCATACCATATACAAGATTGGCATTAGATTCTCTTAGATTAGGTGAGTCTTTGCTGTCAAAATCTAAAAACAATAATTGCCCCTCTTTTTTCTGAGCTTGAAGATTACCAAATGAAAAAGCAACAAGCATTATTACAATTCCAAGATTAGTAATAGTGAATTGTTTCATATTTTAATTAATTTATAATTTTGTTAAAGTTATTTTCTTTACTTATCCACAATGTTTATTAGAAAAACATCTACGTAATTTCTATTTAAGTTTTAAAACAGACACTAATGGTCTATGATCTGAGGCCACTTTTTCATCTAAAACTTTAGAAGACACAACCGACCATTGATCGTTATTAGAGCAAAAAATATAGTCTATTTGTCCTGTAGGCACATTTACAGGGTGGGTTTTTTTACCAACAGTTGTATTATTTAACTTAGCGTTTAATTTTGATATGACTTTACTTTCTGGAACAGCGTTAAAATCTCCCGCTAAGATTAGAGGTAATTGATTATAATCTTTTAATATTTTTCCAATAGGTTCTATAGAGGCTAAACGCCCTTCTTTTTCTGTTGCTAAGTGTGTAGAAATTAAAACTATTTCTTTTTTATCGTCAAGCTCCATAGTTACAGCAAGCGCCGATCTGGGTTCATTTCCTGGTAAGGGATAGGTTTTTTGTTCTTTTATAGGAAACTTTGTTAAAATACCATTACCATATTTGCCTCCTTGTAAATCTATTGATTTACCAAAAGCAAAATTCATGTTAGTTAATTTAGCCAAAACTTCCATTTGGTGAACCTTTCCAGTTCTTTCGGTATTTATATCTACTTCTTGTAATGTAACAACATCTGGAGAAGCAGAGTTAATTACTTTGGCTATTCTATCTAAATCTAAAACATTATCCATTCCTTCTCCATGGTGAATATTATAATTAAATACTGTGATAGGTTTTGTTTCTGTTGAAGCACAACTAGTTATAATTAAAAGTATGATGATGCTATTTAGGCGGAAAATAGACCATTTAGATTTTGTTTTAAGAATCATATTTTTGAATTTTGAATTTATTTTTTTATTGAAAGTGTAGTAATTAAAGCTGGATGATCACTAGGCCAGACTCCCTTATAATCAAAAAACATATCTGAACTTAAAGTTTTTAACTTTTTACTTTTATAATAAATATAGTCTATGCGATAAGAAAGTTTTTCTGCTGTCATGGAAGGTGAAGCATAGTCTAGATTTGGATGCGCTTCTCTAAAAGAATCTTTAAATCCTGCATCCAACATTTCTTTACTAACAGGCCATTCTACAATCAAGCCGTTGTGCCAATCTTTTTTTGTTGCTATCCAATCTAAATGAGAAGGGGAATTAAAATCTCCACCTATAATTAAAGGAATATCATTTGCTACTTCTATTTGTGGTTTAAGTTTATCTAAAATGATTTTTATCTCTCTATGACGATTTTTCTTTTCTCCTGCTATAAGTTTTTCTGGAGTAGCATTTGCTGATCCTGTATCTCTACCTGGTAAATAATGAAGCCAAATACTTGCTAGATTTATTTTTTGTTCTTCGCTTAATTGTATCGTAGCTATTCCTGTCCATAATTGATGGTATTCTACCCAACTTTTTTCAATAGGGTACTTACTCAATATAGAAATATTTGCACTAGATAAATAAAAATAATATCCAAGTGCATCTGCAATTAATGGTCCAGAACCATAAGTTTCTTGCATCATAACAATATCTGTATTGGTTTCTTTTATGAGGTCTATAACTTGCTGTGGACCAATTATTTTACCTCTTCTTCTACCTCCATGCCATATATTCCATGACATAAGATTTAATTTTTCAACACGCTTTTCAGGTGCTCTTGGAATTGCTGCCATTGGCACCAATGCTTCATAGTTTTGAGCTATATCTTCTGCACTTAAAACACGGTTGTAAATATGGAAATTGTCTATTGCTCCATTAAAGGAAAGTTCCGGGTCTTTACCTAAAGCATCTGTAGCAATACTTACTGGTAGCCCAGAATCTAAATCTTTCACTGGCCCCATGTAATATATACCTACATTTAAACCATCAAAATATAAACGGGTTTCATTAGCTTCACGATTAACTGTAAATACCAAATGATGCCATTCTCCATCATTTATTTTTTGTCTCGGAGCCGTTGGTCTATAGTCTTTTCTGTAGATTTCTACCCGCTGTTGTTTGCCATCATATTCGCCATTTCCAATATTCCAAGCCCAACTACCATCTGGTTGACATATAATGGCCCAGCCTTTATTAAGGCCGCTTATGCGACTCCATCCTGCATAACGATTATCTGTATAGTCTTTTATTTCTCCGGAATTCCAATCTTTATTTGAAGCGATAACCTGGAATTTATCATTTTTTGCCTTAGTCTGAACCCATAGTTCTATGGAAAAATCCCGATCCTTCCATAAGGCTGATAAGGTTTCTGTATTTTTAATATGTATGTAGTTATCCTCATTCCCACTTCCACTAAAATATTTAGCTTTCCCGTCTATACCTTCTACGATTGAATCTTTACCATAAAAAGTAAAGTTTTCATTGGATACTAAAGTGGTATCCATAGCTATTGAAATCAATGGTTGCGAATCGTTTTTGCTTTGTGCTCGAGCACAATTCGAAAAAAGACAAACAAAAATTATACTGGTAACTACTAGTTTTTTCATTAAAATTATTATTTACTTATTTGGAAATACGAAAGGGCAACCTCCAAATATAACAATGAAAAAACTACATTTTGAAATTTTTAACTATTTGTTAACTAATTTAACTATGTATCAAATAAGATAAATTCACTATTTATCCCCTTTTGAGAAAATCATTTTCAATTAAAAAGAAGTCAATACCTAATGCATGTTTGCCTTTAGTAGTTCTGGGTTTTGAGTCGCTATCTTTGTACTCAAATCTATAATGAAAGCATTATCTAAAAATTGGCAAACATCTAAATCTAAAATATCTGGAATTACATATCTTAAATTTCAATTTTATAATCTAACTCAACTTCATCACCCATTTTTCCTCTAAAACCCCAATTGTAAGCTGGACTCTCAACTATGCAAATTTCTATATCTGTGAAAGAAATATTCAACTGCCCATTAATTTCTTTAAAAAGCATTTTGATAAGTTTTTTTTTAGTTTGTACAGATCTTCCTGTAATCATTATAATTTCTATAATTATATAGTTATCTGTACGTCCTTCAGGGTAAAAAAAATCATCTTTTCCAAGGTTGATAAACCTATGCGCCTTTTTATTTCTAGGATACTTTAACGATTCTACTATACATTGATGTATTACCTCTGATAGCTTTATTTTTATTGGCTGCAGAGTTAATCCTAAACCGTAAATTTTAATTTGAGACATTATTTAAAAGTGTTTCTGGTTTACTTAATGGGTTTCTTGGCAATCCTGAAACAAGAATTATAAGGGTAATAAAATATTTAAATTTCATGAAGCCATTTTAGGCTATTAAATTAATAACACTTTTTGTCAAGTTTTAGTGTTTTTAATCTATCTAATGCAAATTCTTCGGTTATTAACCCTAAAGTTAATTCATAAAATTCGCGTCCATAATCTACAGATTCGGTAGTCATATAAATATAATAAGTCTTGCCCGCTTCTAATTTAATGTTTAAGTTAAGTGCTTTCTTTCTTGGCTTTTTTCCACCACTTTGAGCATAAATAGTATATTCTCCAACTTCAAGACTGTGCATTGAAAATCTTTTATTATTTAATTTACATACCTTTTCCGTATTAAAAAATATATGAGTTGCTCGCAAAGCACCTTGAAGTCCTGTATCTCTTATTAGATATACTATAGGTTTTTCTCCTATGCTTATAATTTCATCTTGAGAAAGCATAACATTCGTAATAGTAAGGGATAATATTAGAATTATATTTTTCATTTTTATTTAATTATTTTTTTCAATCTTTTTATATTTTTTAAATACTCTTTTGACTCTTCAGATTCAATTTTTTTAATTAGTTATTAGTGCTGCAGTTTTGGAGAGTCTATATTTCTTACTCCCATAAATAAAAGCCATAAGCAAAGTGAAAATTCTCCAATATCTGCTGGCAACGTAATATTGTTTATAAGTATGGATTCATGGTCAGGAAAAAGAAAATAATCAAAGAAGCTTACTAAATCCCCAATGCAACCCAACATTAAAAACACACCAATTATTTTGGGAACCAAGCCGGATTTAAAAATCAAATACCCCAAAGGAAAAAGATACATTCCAAAAAATATCTGATTTACATAATACCCTTTGGTATGAATGTTTTGAAAAAACATTGATAAAACTTGCAATTGTTCAGGTATAAATGCCTCTGAATAGCCCCTATTTATCAATAGTTCTAATACAGAAAATTGATAAAGTGCATTTTGACAGAACATAGCAACAGATATGACTACACAAAGTAATAATAACAGTGAAATATTCTTATTAACGGGTTTAAATATGCGATATAAAATATAGGCATAGAAAAAGAACACTGTAGACATCACCAAATCACTCACAAAGCCCAATCGAAAAAGCCCTTGGTTTTCGATTATGTTTTGAGTAGTTGCAATTGGATCATTGTTTACATATAGGTTTTGACGCACAAAAAATTCAGCAAATATGCCTGTCAGTATTAAAATAAGTAATAAAAAGCCTGCTAATCTTCCTGTGTTTTTGTAGGCATGCATTTCGCTTGTTTAAATGATTGATGATTAAACAAATATCAATGCATACCATTAATCCTACAATTTTAATATGCAAATCAAGTAAAGACGTCTGCATACGGTCACTTTTAATCTGCAAAATATTTATTGTGCCCTTAAGTTTTACTACTGATTTTTTGAAAGAAATATTCCTTATAGGTTTCCGAAATTGGGATGAGTTGATCTGATATTTTTATTCTACTACGCTCAATAGAATCTATTTTATTTAGGGCCACCATATACGATTTATGAACTCTACATACTATTGATGAAGGGATGATTTGTTCCAATTCCTTAAAATTTTGCAAGGTCATAATCTTTTTGTCTACGGTATGAATTCTGCGATAATCTCGCATTCCTTCAATATAAACAATATTGGTAAGTGTAATTTTTTCCAATCGGTTTTCAGTTTTCACAAAAATAAAATTATTTGTTGTGCCTAAATTATTTTTGCTTAAATTCTCCTGTGCTTTGTTTACAGCTTGCAAAAAGCGATTGAATGTAAATGGTTTTAGAAGATAATCAGTAATATTAAGTTCATACCCCTTTAAGGCATATTCTTGATAGGCAGTAGTAACTATGACTTGACTTGTTATTTTAGAATTTTCAAGTAGCTCAATACCTGACAATTCATCCATATTAATATCTAAAAAAAGTATATCAATATTATTAGCTTTTAAATAAGCCAACCCATTTAATGCATTATCGAATGTGGCGCATAAATTAAGAAAGGGTATTTTAGTAACAAAGTCTTTTGTTCTCTCTAATGCTAAAGGTTCATCTTCAATAATAATACAGCTATATTTTTCCATTGTTTATCGTTAATTGTACACTATAAGTGCTATTTTGGTTGATAACCTCTAGTGTATGTTTCTCCGGGTAAATCAGATTCAGGCGTTTTTTAATCAACTCATTACCTAAACCATTACTTTCTTGTTTTAATTTTCTATTAGAATCTAATTTATTGACACAATTCAATTTTATGAATTCATCATTGATCGTTATCATAATCGTTATAGCATTGTTTAGTTTTTTATTGGTAGTATGCTTAAAGGCATTTTCAATAAAAGGAATAAAAACCATTGGAGCTATTGTTTTACCATTAAATGAACCTGTTATTTTAAAATTTATATAATTAGAATTAGCTGTTCTTATTTTTTGTAGCTCTATGTATTTTTTAATGTATTCAATCTCCTTGGACAATGGAATTTTTTCTGTTTTAGTTTCAAAAAGCATAAACCGTATGATATCAGACAGTTTATTTAAATAGTTTGAAGCTTCGTTAGCATTCTTTATTATAAGAACATCAATATTATTGATGGTATTAAATAAAAAATGAGGATCTAATTGAGATTTAACCAGGGCCATTTCCATTTCATGATTCTTTTGTTGCAATGCTTCTTTTTGTTTAATATCATTAAACCAGGTTATGCTACCTTTTAATATTAAAGCTATAATTCCAAAAACTAAGGTAATAACAAAAATAGAAAATAGGCCTTCAAAAAAATCTTCTCGCCAATAGTACAACGAATTATCTCCATCAATTATTGATATAAAAATTGTTCCTATTAAAGCTATAATAAGAGAAGATACAATACTATAAATAATTGTTTTATATCTATTTTTATACTTAAGATAGTTAGGAAAAACAAAAAGGTAGAATATATAAAATGAAATAAACGAAGGTAATAATGCAAATCCAAAAAGATACTTGAAGAAAAGGTTGATTCGTGCTTCTTCGTATGTATTATTTTTAAATAAAAGCCCAAGCATAATCATAATCATAAAAAGATAACACGTCCAAAACCCTATATGTAACAAGACAATAATTGATTTTTTCATGGCTTCAAAACTTAGCTTTCAAGTTAAAGCAAGAATCGCTTATTTTAGAGAATTTAAATAATGTATTCTGCATACTCAATATATTTGTCTGCAAGATATGATATGGTATGCATTACACAACATATAATGTATAAGATGTAAGCCATAGATAGATCTCTTTTGGAAATTATAGTCTGAGGCTGTATACTTGATCTAAAGCTAGTACATTTTTAGTGAAGAAACATTGCCCACCTTTTTAATGGTTCTAGGTGATTTTATTTGGCACCAAATAATATGTATAAAAACAAAAAAACACTGATAATCATACGATTAACAGTGTTTTATTTTGACCTATTACTAGGTTCGTCGGGGTGGCAGACTTAACCACTACCCTGTATCACACTGTTATTCAGCTATTTATATTGTTTTCTTTAAATATGTACACCTATTTGTACACTAAAACTATAAAAAGAACTTTGAAGACATAATTTGATCTTCTTTGATGTTATAAAGGTACAAATTATATGAGTATTAATGAAAATAACATTATGCACTGGTTTTATGATTTTGATATATCAAAAAACTTACTTTTTCATTACTCTCTGATATTTATTTTTAGATAAACAGTCTTAAATTTATGTCAGGGAAAAAGTGACAACATCTAGTGACTTTTAACATAAATTTTAAGATTTCATCATCTCCTATTTTAATAATTCCAAATAATAGTAATCATTCTTGAATTTTTAATATCTTCTAGGGTATAACTTTCTTTGTCTGGCCAATTATAATTTATCAATAACACTTTATACGAGATATTTGGACCTTCTTTATAAAAGATAGATGCGAAAATACTCGGTCATTATTTTTATGCCTGTGTGTTTAGTCATAATATTTTGATAAGTACCCCCTATTTAATTTCATATTTAACAGTCAAATTAGAACCCCTTTAATTTATACTTTAGATAATCTTTGATTATTAATGTCGGGTGTTTCAAGATCTATAGTATAATCTGGACCGTCTTGTGAACCAACTTCTTTAGACATCTTTGTATTTGAAAAAAGATTCTTTTAATTTTGATTCATCTAGTAACATTCCTTTTTCTAATTTTAATTTACCTAAAGTATTTTCTTTTAATAGAAGGGCGTCTCAATTTCCTAATTAAATTATAAAATTTAAATCAAAAAAATAATATACCGTTTCGTATTTTTGTTTTTTTTTAAACTAAAATGATAGCTAAAAAACATAATGCATTCAATTCGTTATCAGTAGTTTTTGCGATTGCTTTTTTCTTCGCAAGTCTTTCCTACACTCCAATTTTTGCTCAAGAATCGGTTTTAAAAAAAAAAGCAAAAATAACTAAAGATACCGATAAAGTCATTTGTGATTGCAATCGTATAATTACAAAAACTGAAAGAGAATTACTTGAGTATGAAGATTCCATTCAAATTTTTAGGGCAATAAATAGGTTTAAAGAATCACCATTTCAAAGTTGCAAAGTTGAAGGGCTAATATTAGAATTCAGATATTATTGCTCCGAAAAGAAATTAGATAAGGCTCTTACTCTTATAAAAGAACAAGAACAAATACTAAAAAATACAAATTGCAAAGACTATTTTACATATAATCTTTATTTAAATAAAACCCTTTATTATCGTGCTTCGGAAAATCTGGAAAAACTATCAGAGTTTGCTTTTAAGGCATTAAAAGAATCTGAGTTCTTAAAAGACTCCGAAAAAGAAATTGAGATCATAAAAGAAGTTGTGTACTTGTTTACCAGAATGCAGGAAAGCGATAAGAATTGGGATTATATTAAACGAGTAGAAACCCTGATAGACGAGAAGGCACACCCTATTGAACTAACAAAACATTTTAGGTGGCTAGGATACGAGTATGAGGCTACTTATACTAGAACCGGGCGCAAAACCTTGATTGACTCTGGTCTTGTGTATATAAAGAGAGCGAAAGAAAGTGCACTAAAATATAAGATTGATTATGAATTAGCATTAATCTATAGAGCCTTGGAAGCTTTTTCATACCACAAAAAAAACCCAAGAGTAGCTTTAAAGCATATAGATTCTGCAATTTATTACGGAAAAAGGATTAAAGGGGTTAAAAATTTAAGTGGGATGTACAATTCCAAAGCATGGGACCATCTGGATTTAAAACAATACGAAGAAGCTGTCAAGTGGATGGATACGGCTTTATATCACGATAACAAAACCTTGAGAGGAGGTGGTACAGCTGCAAATATGATGCTGCACCATGATGCTGCAGATTTGTTTGAAAGTGCGGGAAATATAGAAAAAGCCTATAATAGCTTTAGAATTCATAGTAAAATGAAGGACAGCATTCTAAATAGGGATAAAATCAAAATGGTTAATGAGCTCGAAACCAAATACAAGACCGAGTTAAAAGATGCAGAGATTGAGAACTTAAACCAACAGCAACAAATAGATGCTTTAGAAATCAAAAATAAACGCTCCCAGATTTATTGGCTAATAGTATTGGTTGCATTGATTTCATTAATCGGTATTATCATTTTCTTTATATACCAACAAAGAAGCCTAAAAAACAAAATGAGACTTATTACAACCGAGCAACGTTTAAACCGTGCCCGTATCAACCCTCATTTTTTCTTTAACGCTATGGCTTCCTTGCAAAGTTTTGCTAATAAAGAAAACAGCCCAAAGACTTCCGCTTTTCTTTCCCGTTTTGCAAAAATAATGCGTCAATCACTAGAAAGTACTTATACCGAATTGGTAACTATTGAAAAAGAAATTGAATTTGTCATACAATACCTTGAAACGCAAAAATTGCTATTTCCAGATAAGTTTGATTATAAAATTGAATATGAAGACACCTTGGAGATAAACGAGCTTAAAATGCCTGGTATGCTTATGCAACCTTTTCTGGAGAACTCTATTGAACATGGCTTTAAAAATATTGATTACAAGGGAAAGATGGTTGTCAATTTAAAAGAGTCCCCAAATGAAATTTGTATTACGATAAGAGATAATGGGATGAATTTGAATGAAAATACACCTACCAAGAAACACACATCAAGAGCAATTCAAATAGTACGAGACCGCTTAGTATTATTCAATCAGCAACAAAAATACAATGCACGTTTCGAGATATTGAACCTAAAAGAAATGAAGGGTTTTGAAATTGTAATTTATTTACCAAAACTCTATTAAGGTATGAAGGTCCTCATCGTTGATAATGTAATACACATCAGAAATGGAATTTCTGAAATGATACAGGTGCATTGCCCCTTTGTTTCAGAATTATACGAAGCGGAAGGGGTACAATCAGCACTGATAAAAATTCGAGAAACCAATCCAGACGTGGTGTTGTTGGATGTAGAACTGGATGACGGCACCGGAATGGATGTTCTGGTGTCACTCGATGAAATTCCGTTTCATGTCATTTTTATCACTGCATTTGATAAGTATGCCATAAACGCCTTTAAATTTAGTGCAATCGATTTTTTATTGAAACCCATAGCTTTAGAAGATTTATTGGACGCTTTTAATAAAGTAAAAAACCAAATAAAAAAACAACAATTAGAAATGCAGTTAACCATTATGCAGGAGAACCTGAAAAACGTAATGGTGAAAGAAAAAAAGATAGCTCTTAAAGACCATGAGTCCATTTATTTTGTAACGATAAACGATATTATAAACTGCCAATCTTGTGGGCAATACACAGAGTTCACAATAGATGGTCATAAAAACATTGTAATATCAAAACCTTTGCGAGAATACGAAGAATTATTAACGCCCTATGGTTTTATACGCCCCCACCACTCCCATTTGATAAATATGCGAAAAATACTCCGTTTTGATAGGGCTGATGGAGGTAGTCTCATTATGGAAAATCAAGACCAAATACCAGTATCACAGAGAAAACGCACCAAGATATTACAATTTTTAAATAGCCTTTAGTTTATTTTCTTAAAACTAAAAATCACTTAAAAAGAATACCACATCACTTAACAAACTAATACTATGATTTAGCAACCTGCTGATTTTTTAGAAGAACCTTTCTTCATCTTTGATTTAAAATTAAACCAATTCAATTATGAAAAAACTACTTCCAATAGTCTTACTACTTCTATGTGTAAAAGCATATTCGCAAACCATTAATATCCCCGACGCGAATTTTAAAGCCGCTTTGATTGCTCTAGGAATTGACACTAGCTTAGATGGTGAAATACAAGTAAATGAAGCGCTAGTACCTACTAATCTTTCTCTAGATAATCTTGGGATATCCAATTTAACAGGAATCGAGTTTTTTACATCTTTAACAGATTTAAGTTTACGCCAGAACAATATTGGCGCTCTAGACTTTTCTTCAAACACTTCTTTGGCTACACTAGATTGCTATTCAAATCCCTTAACCTCTTTGAATCTTTCAGCTAATACAGCTCTAACATTTTTGATAGTAAACACAAATGGCACTTTAACTTCTTTAGATTTAAGCTCAAATACAGCTTTGACAGGATTAATTTGCAGTAATAATAACATGACTTCATTAGATTTGACTTCAAATACTTCTCTAGTTAGTGTTAGTGTGATAGGAATGAGCAATCTTACTTCATTGTCCTTACCTAACACAAATAGTATAACTACGGTTAACTTAACAGCCCTTGGGCTGACTAGTTTGGATTTATCATCTTATACAGGACTCATTACAGCTCGTTGTGGTAACAATTCTAATTTAATAGAATTAAATATCAAAAATGGAAATATTGCAACTTTATCAACATTTAACGCCTTCAATAACCCAAGTCTTTCATGTATTTCTGTAGATGATGTAACTATTGCCGCTTCAAAAACAGGTTGGCAAAAGGATGCAGCAACTGCTTATGCTTTAGACTGTCCAATCGTTTATATTCCAGATGCTAATTTTAAGGCTGCATTAATTGCAAGAGGCGTTGATACTAATTTAGATAGTGAAATACAGGTAAGCGAAGCCCTAATACCTACAGACTTTAATTTGGCCAATTTGGGTATCTCAGATTTAACAGGAATCGAGTATTTCACGTCATTAACTAGCTTAAGGTTAAACTTCAACAATTTAAGTACCGTGGACTTGTCGTCAAATATAGCCTTGAATTTTCTATATCTTAATAATAATTCTCTTACCTCATTAGATCTCAGCTCTAATACAACACTTAGGAGGCTTTACTGTGTTAATAATACAGGTCTTTCTTCTCTTATTCTTCCATCTACAGCTCCAAATCTTGAAATAATTGCTGTTCAAAATAGCAATTTATCAAGCATAAATGTATCACCATATACGTCATTAATAAGTCTTAATGTAAAAGAAAATAATTTTACAAACATAGATGTGTCATCAAACACATCATTAGTTCAATTAGATTGTTCTGATAATAATATAACTAGTCTAAATATTTCGACAAATACGGCATTGGCCAATTTAACAAGTAATAACAATAACCTGACAAGTTTGGACACTTCTACAAATTCTGCATTAAGCCAATTAAGCTGTGTCAACAACCCAATTACAAGTCTAGATTTATCATCTAGTACAGTTTTGGGTACATTGGGTATCCCTGCAAGCCTTACAGATTTAAATATTAAAAATGCAAATATTACAAATTTATACCTAGACACTACTGTAGCTTCGGGACTCACCTGTATTTATGTAGATGATATTACCGTTGCCCAAAACAATGTTAACATGGTTAAAAGATCGAATCAAGTTTATATTGTATCCGGACCATGTGGCCCTACAGTTTCAATTCTTAATGCTCCAACAACAGTAAATACCCTCACTCCCTTTAATGTTACTTTTCTATTTGATAGAGATGTAACGGGCTTTGATGTTAATGATATTGTACTCACTAATGCTACTGCAAGCAACTTTTCTGCAGCTAGCGGTCCAAATGAGTATACCGCTTTAATAACACCAACTTCTTTATGTAATACTGATATTACTATCAATGTACCTGCAAATGCCGCAACCGATGTCAACTCTCCTAATTTACCCAATTCGGCGGCATCACAGGTAACCATAACCACCACAGATGGTATAAACCCTATTGCGCTAACAAATAGTACTACTGTTGCTTTAGATGCCAACGGTCAAGTCACTATAACTGGTACAGATATAGATAATGGGTCTAGCGATAATTGTGGTATTGCTTCTATGACACCATCAATAACAACTTTCGATTGTACCAATTTAGGCAACAATACTGTTACACTAACGGTTACCGATACTAATAATAATGTAGCTACCAATACAGCTGTGGTAACCGTAGAAGATAATACGCTTCCTATAGCTTCTACTCAAAACATTACAATACAACTCAACACCAATGGGCAAGCAACTATAGTGGGTACAGATATTGATAACGGTTCTACCGATAATTGTGCGATAGTTAGTAGAACGGTTAACCCATCAAGCTTTAATTGTACCAACCTCGGTGCCAATACCGTTACATTAACTGTTACAGACCCTAGTGGAAATACAGACACAGAAACCGCCGTGGTAACCATAGAAGATAATGTTCCCCTAACGGCTGTTTGCCAAAATATTACGATACAACTAGATGCTAATGGGCAAGCTACGATTACACCTTCTGAAATAGATGGAGGGTCAGGTAGTGGTTGTGGTACATTTACTTCAACCATATCAAAAAGTACATTTAGTTGTGCTGATATTGGGGCTAACAATGTAACGCTTACCGTTGATGATGGTACCAATACTGCAAGTTGTACAGCTGTGGTTACTGTAGAAGACACGCTTGTTCCAACAGTTATAACGCAAAATATTACCGTGCCCTTAGATGCTTTTGCACAGGCAAGTATTGTCGCATCTGATATAGATAATGGTAGTACGGATAATTGTGGTATTGCTTCAATGTCTGTAAATATTTCAAGTTTCGATTGTAGTACAACGGGAGACAATACGGTAATCTTATCGGTTACGGATAATGAAGGTAATGTAGGCACTGGAACCGCCATAGTAACCGTTACAGAAACTATTTCACCGGTAGCTAGTGCAAATGATATTACCCTACAATTAGATGCCAGTGGACAAGTAACGGTGACTACTTTAGATGTAGATAATGGTTCGTCGGATAATTGTGCCATAACTGGAGCCTCTTTAAGCAAAAGCACCTTTACATGTGCAGACCTCGGTGTTAACGAAGTGGTGTTTACCGTAAACGATGCCAGCGGAAATACAGACACTACAACCATTGCTGTAACCGTAGAAGATGTTATTGCTCCAACAGCGGTTGCTCAGAATATTACCGTACAATTGGACGCTAATGGACAAGCCACTATTACAGGAAATGATATTGATAATGGAAGTTCCGATAATTGTACTGTTAACCTCACCGTAGCTCCCAATAGTTTCACCTGTTCTGATATTGGGCAGAATGTTGTTGTACTAACTGTAACAGATGGTTCAGGAAATAGCGATAATGTTAATGCTACCGTAACTATAGAAGATACGGTTACACCAAATGTGATTACCCAAAATATAACAATAGCATTGGATGCCAATGAGCAAGCTACCGTACAAGCTTCGGATATCGACAATGGAAGTACTGATAGCTGTGGTATCTCAACTACAATTTTAGACAAAACAGATTTTACCTGTAGTGATTTAGGAGCAAATACGGTAACATTGACTGTAACAGATTCCAACGGGAACTCCCAAATAGGTACAGCAACTGTAACTGTAGAAGATACAACCGTACCAATAGTGGTTACCCAAGATATTACCGTACAGCTAGATGCCGATGGACAGGCAACGATTTCTGCCCAAGATATAGACAACGGTTCTTCCGATTCTTGCAGTGGCATTGATAGTATATCTTTAGATATCACTTCATTTAATTGTCCAGCTCTAGGTGATGTAACTGTAACACTTACCGTAACCGATAATTCTGGAAATTCTGCTACAGAAACAGCAACAGTTACCATTGAATCCATAGATGAAAACAACAACAATGTATCTGACAATTGTGAGTCTTTGGAGGTTATTGTACCAGGTGGTTTCTCCCCTAATGGCGATTCAATTAAGGATATCTGGATTATAGAAAATATTGAGGACTTCCCAAACAATAATGTTCAAGTATTTAATAGATGGGGAGAGCTGGTATTTGAAGCCAATAATTATCAGAATAATTGGAATGGTGTGTCTAACAAAGCTGGTAACGGTAACAAAAAACTGCCTGTTGGTGCATATCTGTATATCATAAATTTAAATGAGGCAGAATTTAGCCCTAAAAAAGGGTGGATATACATCAATTATTAACCACTCCCATAATCAAATCATTAAAAATCAAATCAATTACTTGAGAGGGGTTTGCAAAAACCTCTCTCATAAAAAATATAAAAATGAAAAAAACCAAATTATATTGTTTTATCGTAATCTCGATATTTTACATTCAGTCCCATGCACAGCAAGACGTAACCTTTACGCTGTATAATTACAACATGAACATTATCAATCCTGCTTATGCTGGAGTTGGTGAAAAAACAGAATTCACATCAAATTTTAGAAGTCAGTGGATTGGTTTAGAAGATGCACCCGAAACCCAAAGTTTTTCATTGAGTATTCCAATGAATGAAAAAGTTGGGTTGGGTGCTTCTATTACCAATAGCAGCGTATATGTACTGAATGAAACTGACGTTTATATTGATTTTTCATACAAGCTGCAATTAACAGAAACCGTAGACCTTTTTCTGGGACTCAAAGGAGGAGGCTCTTTTATTGGTATAGACCTAACCAAAACAGGAGTTGAGAACGACCCGCTTTTTACCGAAAATGTAAGTGTATTTAATCCAAATATTGGAGTAGGCGCCTATTTAAGAGGAAAAAGCTTTTTTGTAAATGTTTCTGCGCCTGCCATTCTAAAGACAGAAAGATACGAAAAGGAAGCGGGTATTGTAACAGAGGCTACAGATGAACTTCATTTGTTTGCTGGAGCTGGATACCACCTTCCATTAAGTAGAGATGTGACTTTTACGCCTTCTGTTTTAACAAGAGTAGTAAGTGGAGTTCCTTTTTCTATGGATGTTAGTGGAACATTCGACTTATACAACCTGATAGAAATTGGTATTAGTCATAGATTAAAAGAATCTATAAGTGGCTTGGCATTTTTTAAAATGGCAGATTGGGTTAGAATCGGTTACGCCTATGACAGTTCAATAACAGACGTGAGAAACTATGGTGACGGAAGTCATGAAGTGATATTAAAATTTCGTTTTTAATAAAAAATAATCCTGAGCTTATGCACTATAAATCAATTATAAAAAGATACTTACTTATCCTGTTAACCTTCTTGTTTACAGGAGTACTACAACATACAAATGCTCAAATAAACTTAAAAAAAGCAAAAGAAACCATGGCAACAGTAAAAAAAGGACCTTGTGATTCTGCACTTAAATCTTTGAACAGATATTTAGAAAAACTAGAAACTAAAAAGGCAGCCAATGAAACTTCAAGTAGTTCCTTCAAAACGTATATAAGTAATGCAGAAAGAAACTTAAAAGCAATACAGACAAAATGCCCAGATTTGGACATCTCTAACGAAAAAAAAGCTTTTGATAGTTATAAAGTAGATTATGAAAATGAAGCTTCTTTGGCCAATAGCGCAGAAAATGCAGCAAATTACTTTAGAGACATTCACATGTACCTAAATCATATCTATAGTGATACTGAACATGGTGCTGATGCCGCACAAGGGTTGAAATTTGTTAATGGGAGCCACAATAAATTATATGAGACGGTGACTCGATTTGCGAACTTCAATAAGTCCGACTACATGGCCAAAGTTGAAGCCTCAAAAACAAACGGAACATACACAAGGGTTAAGTTTTATGTAGAACAAGTAGTTAGTGCTTTAAATGATTATCCCAACTTTATCAATAAAAGTCAAGGCACTTATAAGGCTTATTTAGATTACATGAACAATATTGGTATTAAGGGTGACCCGCAAAAGGAATTAGAAGAACTGGAAGCTACAAAAGCGTTTTGTCAATTGCTTTTAAAATTTGCGCCCAATAACGCAAAGGCCACTCAATGGTTAAAAGAAGTAGAAAATCAGATTGGTAAGAAAACAGGAGGAATTACTTATGCCAGTGAAATGCATAAAAAGCATTTGGGTAAAATATTGTTTTCAAAAAAAGAAGTGGCCATAGGAAATGAATCGGAAAATGATTTTTCAACCAACTTTAAATCAGGGGATAATATTTATGCAACCGTCTATTTACCTTCTAAACTAAGACAGCTAACAGATTCTTATGCCGCGAATGATGTTAAGGTCAAAGTTAATAGTGGCATTATTAGCGAACCATCAAGCACCGCAGTATGGGTAACAACACCAATGCAAGAAAAAAATTACCTGCAGCTTGCCATATTGCCAAGTAATGTCTGGAAACAAAAAAACGGAACACCATATGTAGAAAACAAGTTAAGAACACATGAGCATATAGCCAATGCTTTATTGACGGCTGGCCCTTATTCTGGAACTACTATTGATATTGAAGTTGTTTTTAGGGGAACCAATTCAAGTATAAAAGGTGGTTTTACTATTGACCAATCTTCGGGTGTAGACCATTTGAAGCAAATTGTTGGTCGCGAAGAAAATGCCAGATTAAAAGATGAAAAATTGCCCAAACGAGGAATGTCCGGCACTGGTTTGGAAAATCAAGCTCTGACGATTATGCGCAAAAAAAGTTCAAGTTCAGGGAAAACTTATACCAAAGCTATTATTACATCGGTAAATTGGGACTATGATAAAACCTACTCAGGTGTTATTGTGTCTCGCTCTTTATCAATAGCATTGGTCTCAAAAGAACATGACGGGAAATGCATGTACCAGTATTTTAATTTTAAGCAGCAAGCTCAAGGTAATGGCAGTTTCAATAATAATTTAGAATTTGCTGGAGCAGGAACTAATGCATATATATCGTGTGATAATATAAACTAATTCACTTTTAAGTAGGTAATAGTATTAAAGTAAATAAATGACGAAACAATTTTCCAAACAAAAAATAAAACGAATCAACAGAATTACATGGATAGTATCAGCAATAATTGCCATCTCTTTTGTGGTATTATTCAATATTATTAATACCCAAGAAGATTCGTTGTTAAAATCTGGAATCAGAGAACAAGTGGTCGTGGTAAAAAAATATAAAACGGGAACACGTAAAAATCCACATTATTATATGGATGTGGATTGGTTTGAGGTTATTGAGAAAATCCCCTATTACAAGAGAAAGGATACAACTGGTCTGGATAATGCAGAAAAGATGAGTGACGACATATTATCTACTGTTTTCAAAGATAAAGAAAGGACAAAAATCGAACGTTTGGGCAAAACGATTAAGCTAAGTTATATTAATGGTGATTCATATAATAATACTTCTATTGGAGAAATAGTTACGTTAGTATATTTTAAAGATAACCTTCGTGATGGAAGATTATTACGAGAGATTGAATAATACGTTAACTACTGTCAATAAACTTTAATGAATAAAATTGAAAATCATAAGCTGTACATACTCTACTGACTTTGAAAGGAAATAACAATTACGCATAAGCGCTTAAAGACAATTTGACAAACTGTGGCAGGTAGACTACCATTCCCTTTTGTATAACGTCCACAAAAAGTGAACTTGATATAGTTATTGAACAACGAAATAGAATAAAAAATAACGAAAGCACAACAAAGAACTCCTATGAAAAGCACTAGCCTAGTTCTCCAAAGTTAATATTTATTTTTTCAATTATCTCATATTAATGATTTTTTGGTGTTGAATTGTTGGTAATTCCGAAGGATTATCAATACTTCAATACCTTATATAACTTGCTCCTACTCCTATATGTAATCGTTCAATGTAACGTCACCAGCATCTGTATGATTATAAGTTATTAAGTCTGGCACTAGCTGAGTTATGTAATCCTGTCGTGTGACGGTCACCTTCTTCGTTTTGTGATACAAAGTGCATATTCCAGTGAAGTTGACCAGGTATTATCAGATTAAGTCTTAATTATTAAAATTTATCTTTACTTTACTTCTCAGCGTTTTCTGTGCCTTTCTACTATTCTTAAAAACTTATATATAAATTTTTGCATTATCCGATTATTTCTCTAAAATTTGAAAGTAAGCTGTCTTAGACAAGTGGAGTAATTATAACTGCTTGGATTTTGATACTCCTAAAAGTCATTTTGATTCTTTTTATTGAGATTTTACAAAACTAAACTCTCTAAAATAGTCGTTTGGATATTCCTTTTTATATTCTTTAACATATAAAGGAAAATATTTACTAAATATTTTTTCGCAATTAACAATAGGGTGATAATTAAGTCTAATATCTTCGGTAACATATAACTCAATTAAATAATCAGAATTAAACTTGTCCTCCAAAGTTATTTTGAAACAATCATATCCACACATATTCTTTCTAATCTTCCTATATTCAGTTATAGTATTATAATTGCATATTTCCATTTTATAGAGTTTCCTTTTTCTCATTTCAAACCATAATGGTATAAATTCTGTCACTGTTAAGTCTTTTCTATCAAGCTTAACTATTTTTATAGTAGCAGGACTATGTAATGTATCATTTTCAAAAATATTATCTACTATTCGATATTCAATATAATGTTTAGGGGTTATTGTGAAATGTATAAATCTTTTGAAATCAGACGGAACTTCTTTTGGTAATGAAGGCGTTGGTGGATAAAAGGCTAACAAATCACCCTCCCATTCGTCATTAGTTCTTTTACCATTTTCATTATTAACCGAATTAGCATACTCTTTTGACACATAATTTCTTTCTTTTATTACAAAATGTACCAACGTATTAGTAAAACTATTTTTTTGTCCAAAGCTATTCGTAGTTATATAAACAATAACTATTACGAATATTAATTGTCTTTTACTCATTTTTTTAGCTATATAATAAATGTCGCTGTTTTATAGAAGTTATATTTACAAAATTCAGAAGCCATTTTTAATTACCCTAATCTTAATTAGAGTACGGGTTAGGTTTTGTTAAAAACAGATTTTATCGAACGATTTAATTTGATATCCAGTAATACCGTTAACCCCTAATGCATTCTTTAGTTTTTCACTAATAATAGTATGATTAAATGCTCCTGTTTTATAGAAGTCATATTTACAAAATTCAGAAGCCATTTTTAATTGTCCTAACCTTATTGGAGTACGTCCCTTATATATCTTTTTACCTTGATTTACTTGCTCTAAGGATTTTATTTTAATTTTATCTATAACAGCAACTTGACCTTTTTCTATCTGTACTATCTCTGCATAAGAGGCACTAGTATCAATTAATTCCCAAAAATCATTTGGAATATATTGAAACCAATAATATTTTAATACATTTCCATTATGGTATAATTTCATTGGGTAAAAAGCATGAGGTGGTAGATGATGATTTTTTAATATTAGCCTAACCTTATCATCTATCAATAGTCCTTTCCCTTCGGGATATAATGGTAAAATATTTACCGTATTGGCTTTACCATGTAACTCTAACTCGTAGTTAGGAACAAAATTCGGGAATTTATCCTTAAGAACATTATAGTATCCATCCGAAAGACTCGGATTATAACCTTCTTTAAATTTTAATTGAGGATAATACCCGATGATCTTAAGGTCATCGGATATTCCTATTGAATAATATTTCATTTAATTAATACCATTTGCAGGGTTAACCACTTCTTTAAAGTATGTATTTAAATTCATTGTAGAATTAACAGCATCATCAATATGTTCATTTAACTCAGGAATCAATACCTCTTCTAAAAACTCTCTTGCCGCTTCAGAGCTATTTCCAATATAATCATTTAGCCTTTTTTGAACAAATTTATCATAAGCAGGGTGATTTCCATGTATTCCTTCGCCTGTTAAAGATGTAAACTTCGTTAATGCCCTTCCGTTTACTTCAGCATTCATATGAAACCCAGCATAAGCTGCTTCCTGTATAATTTCGTTATCTAGTTTATTCCAAGGAATAATATGATGTGCTTCTTCAAAAGCATTTGTACTTATTACTTGCGCCAGTTTGCTCCTACTTCCAAAATCAACAATACCGTTGACTATCTTGAAAGACAGTGTTACTGTCTTATCACCTACCTTGGCTGCAACCTTCCAAGCTTTCGTTCCCTTAACTACTTTTGCTATTGGTTTTAATATTTTCCCACCAGGTACTATACTAACCAATATCATACCGCCCGCAACAACTTCATTTTGTTCGATGCCGTCGAAGTCTTCACCGTCAAGAAGTATAATAGCATCCTCTAAAGGCGTAGCATAACGACCTACTATCTTAACGCCATCCCAAAAAGCATCTAAAAGAAAATCAATATCAGCATTAACAAAAGTTTCAGGGGGCATTCTGTATTCATACCATTCCTTTGTGTCATTATTATATATATAATTGTAACCATCCGTATTTTGTTCGGTAGATGCTATACTATTAAGGGTTACCTTGTTAATTGTTCTTTTGGTAGCAGATTGATATAGAACTAATCCATTTTCCAACAAATACATGGTCTCCCCTGAGTTTGGGCTGAAAGTTGCCTTGTACGTTAACGAAGGCCTGTTAAGGAACGTTCCAGATTTAGAGAAGTCCCAGCCCCTTTTTGCTCTTTCCCCATCTATACGCATTTTAGCTTCTGTCTTGGCTTCTGAAGAGGTGTTGTTATCAGCTAGAAACCTTAATAATGCATCAACTTCATCTATATTTCTATGATCCAGTATCCAAACTTTTTGTGCATCTGTTAAGGCCGTATCCCCTAATGGAGTGCTTGCAGTATTCAAGATCTCAAATAAATCCCAAGAAATAGATGGAATTACGACATTGACATCAAATGGTTCGGGACAGTCCGTTTCTGTGGATTTTTGGCTACTGGTTTTTGAAAAGTCTGGAACAGGCCGATCATCACGATTACTACAATGCTCAACGCTATCTTCTCCTAAAAGTCTGATCAACTCCTCTAATAACTCAAGTCCCAATGTATCCAAGTTTTCTCTATCTGCTTTTAACTTATCACGAAGCTTCTGCATTGTACAGGGGCTATAAAACCCAAAATCGAAAGTTATTACATTCAAAAAGTCTGTAATAGGAGCTGTCTGAGTTTCTACGGTTACGTATATTGGCGTGCAATATTCCCCGACCGAAAGCCTTACTCCTGAACCTTCGTAACCTGATGAGGCGTCTCCACAATCACCCGGTCCAGAGCCACCAGGTGGATGAGGCGTCCCAGAATTAGGTCCGTTACAGCTATAAGGAACCACTTCAAGAGTGGCAAAGCACACACTTACCCAACCTGACCTTGTTCCTGTTCCCGATGCTCCTAAATTACCCCCGTTGTCTGAATTAAAAATATTGTCAGAAAAATTATTCCCAGAGATATGTGTCACATTGAACCCCGTTCCTCCTTCTGGTATAAACACCCCATCCGTACAAGGTGAGCTTGATGCCTTATTTTTGGAATTACTGCCTTTTAATTTTTGCTTTAAACTAGAAGTATTATAATTGTTTAATTTCCATGTAGTATTTTTAAAATTACTTGTGCTGATAGTATTTTTGGGCAGGCTGGTTTGGTATTCTATAATTTTTGAGGCTCCAAGACTTTGATCTGTGTTTCTTTTTACTGCGATGTTATAGAATCTATTATCCTCGAAGTCTCCTAAATAGACCTGTGCACTATAGCTCTTTTCTTCTTTTAAGTTCGTCAGCTCATATATCCTAGGACTTACAAAAAAATTCTGGTTGCCCGTCTCTTTTATAAAATTAGCAAATGAACTGGCTACATCTGGCACTTCCTTAGCTGTAACAATTTTATAGGTTGATGTGACATTATTTCCATCCACCTTAACGAGGTCTCTGTCATCATCAAAGAGATCTTTGTTGCAATTAAAAAAAAGAAAGGTGATCAAAAGAGAGAGAACTGATAGGGTTAATGTTTTTTTTGTCATTCGTTTTATACAGGAATTAGTTAATGAATTAGACTCAGATTTCAGACGAAAATACTTATTTAGACAATAAATTTACGTTTATTACTATAAATTATCTCAACATAAAGGAATAACTGGGCGGTTTTCTTAAATAAATGAAAAAACCGCTACGGGTAACCCATAATTTGATTCGAATCGCACAGAATTAGAGGAAATTATTGCGTGCATAGTCAATGACAGGGAGATTATTTGGATATAAGAACTAGGAATACTTTATTAGACACCATTTTCACTCTATTTCATTAAAATAATTTATGCAATTTTACTTTCTTTTTCTTTAAAACGTTCCAACAGATTACTTATGTCTTCACTAATTTTAGTCTCAAGTACTCTAGCATAGATCTGTGTGGTAGATAGTTTAGTATGTCCTAATAATTTTGATACGGTTTCTATAGGCACGCCATTGGAGAGCATGACGGTTGTAGCAAATGTATGTCTAGCCACATGAAAAGAAATGTTCTTGTGGATACCACAAGCTTTCGGAATTTCCTTTAAATAGATATTGGTCTTTTGATTGGAGCTTATGGGTAATACATTATTGGTTGCAAAATCTTTTTCTTGAATAACTCTATACTTTTCCAGTATTGCCCATGCTTTGAGGAGTATCGGGACTTTTACCTGTTCGTCCGTTTTTTCCCGTTTGGTATATATCCAATTATTGTTGTCTATGCCCTTAACAATATTGCTTTCCGTTAGCTCTTTAACATCTACATAGGATAGCCCAGTATAACATGAAAACACAAAACAATCTTTTATTTTTTGTAAGCGGTCGCTTGTAAACTCTGTAGCTTCCAATAGATGCAATTCTCTTTCTGTTAAGTATTTCCTGTCGTATTTGTTATATTTTAATTGAAATTGGCTAAATGGGTTTTTGTTCATCCATTCTAGTTTGATGGCTAGGTTTACCATTTTTTTAAAACGTTCTAAATGTTTCATGACGCCATTATTGGATAATAGCAATTCCTTTTTCGAGTTTTTGTAGGTTCTCAGGTAATGTTCAAAATCCGTGATAAACCTAAAATTCAATTGTTTTAGGTAGATGTCCTTTACCCTTCTTTTCTTCTGCAAGAACTTTTGTAAATAGCGTTCTGTGGTATAGTAGTTCTTCATCGTTCCCGCTTTGAGGACGTGGATCATATTTTCATTATGGTAGGTTATTAGTTCTTTTAGGGTCTTGCTGTTGTCATCTTCTCCCAGGTATCTGGACTTAATGGCATCCGAGGATATTATTTTATCTTCTTCTAAAAGGGATTTGTGACACTTTAGTAGTTTGTTATACACCTCATCTAAATAGGCGTTTAAAACGGCAAAAGTGCTTTTTGTTTTCATAACTCATTGACTTTAGTTAAACAATAATTTGTTAAGCAGAAAGTCAAATCACACCCTAAAGTTCTTTAAAGTCAGCACTTTTTTGGCAAACAATTGCACACCTAATTGCACACCTTTTATATGGTTTTATTTGATATCAAATAAAATGTGTAAAAACAAAAAACACTGTTAATCATACGATTAACAGTGTTTTGTTGTGACCTATTACTAGGTTTGTCGGGGTGGCAGGATTCGAACCTGCGACCTCCGCGTCCCAAACGCGGCGCGATAACCGGGCTACGCTACACCCCGAATTGGTTATCTTAAAAAAAGCGGAGAGACAGGGATTCGAACCCTGGGTAACTATTTCTAGCTACGACGATTTAGCAAACCGCTCCTTTCGGCCACTCAGGCACCTCTCCAATTATATTATGAACTTTGCAATAAAATTGCGGTTGCAAATGTACTAGATACTTAGATATAACACAACTATTTTATTTATTTTTTTATAATTTTTATTCTGGATATTCAATACGTAAATGGTAAATATTTGCTAACTTGTGTTTTAGCACCTTTTTTATAGATTCAATCTCTTTAAATGTAATATTTGCATTCAAAAATTGACCATCCTCAATTTGTTTATTTATTATATTTTCAACAAACGCATCAATCTTTGTAGATGTAGGCTCTTTTAAACTCTTCGAAGCAGCTTCAATACTATCACACATCATTAATATAGCTGTTTCCTTACTAAATGGTTTGGGTCCGGGATAACTAAAATCTAACTTGTCAACTTCTTCAAAATCCTTTTTTTCTTGCATATAAAAATAATAAACAACACTGGTACCATGGTGTGTACGTATAAAATCTATAACCCTATCCGGTAAATTATTTTTTCTAGCAATCTCAATACCATTTATAACATGGTCTGTAATGATTCGAGCACTCTCCTTTGATGATAATTCATCATGTGGGTTAATTCCTGTTGATTGATTTTCGGTAAAATAAGTAGGGTTTTTCATTTTACCTATATCATGATACAAAGCCCCTACTCTAACCAACATAGCATTCGCCCTAATTTCATTTGCTGAAGCTTCGGCTAGATTTGCTACATTTAAAGAATGATGGAATGTTCCTGGTGCTTTATTAGACAACTCTTTAAGTAATTTTGAATTAGTATCAGATAGTTCTAAAAGTGATACATCCGAAACCAAACCAAAAAGCTTTTCATAAACGTATATTAAAGGTTGTACAAACAGCGTGGCTAACCCACTCAAAATAAACCACATAAATGTTTCCCATTTTATAGTTTTTACGCTTCCTTCATGAATAACAAAAAATGCGAAATAAGCTATAATATAAATAAGTGTTATTTGGCCTACTGAAATAAATAAATTAACTCTTTTATATAATTCTGAAACAGTTAGTATAGTTACAATTCCTGCAATAATTTGTAGAAACATATACTCGTAACTATTCGGCACAATAAAACCTATTAGCAATACTGTAAGCACATGTGCAAACAACCCCAATCTAGCATCAAAAAAAGCCTTAAACACTAAGGGTAAAATACAAATTGGAACGATATAAATATACTTGGAATCATAATTTACTACCAAGGTTGTAATAAATATCAATAAAGAAATATTAAAGAAAATGAAAGTGACTTTTGTATTATTTTCAAATACAGTCATTCTATACTTTCGTAAGAACAAAAGCAACATCAATAAAGCCAAAGCAACCAATAATGTGTATGCAAATAGCACCCATATATAGTTTGACTCACTCCAAACTTGCGATTCGTATTCAGACTGTAAAGATTTTAAAATCTGGTATTTATCTCCTTCAACAACTTCGCCTTTTGAAACGATTAAGGTTTCTTTTGCAATACTCCCTCTAGCATAAGCTATTTTACCAATTTCTTCTTGTAATGCTTTATCTGTAAACGATTTATCAAATGTTAAATTGGGTTCTATTAAATCAAAAAACAAAGAAGTGAAATCTGTTTTATAATGGATCAATCCTTGCTTGCTTAAAGCATTATCAATGACTTTTGAAACAGCATCTTGTTTAACCAAATGTGAAAAGAAACCATCTTGTTTTTTAACCCTTCCATCAAGTACTACTATAGCCTTATCGTTTGAAAAATTATAATTTTCACTTAAAACTCCAAATAAATACAGTTCTGCGATAATCATTTCTCCAGCCTTGTATAACTTATTGAATATAGTCCTGGAGATAGAATCTGAAAACGTATTTTTAAACTGATTTTTATACAAAGATTTTACTTTAGTTTCAATAGTATTATCTAAATTAAAATACAGTATTGAATTCTTGACTAACGCATCTTTTTCAGCAGTAACCTCTTCTTCGTTTTTTTTTATAGCAAAATCAAAAGGCGCATATAAATTTTCCGATTGCCAAGGTTTACCTTTTTCAAAATTATATTTAAACTTTCCTCCTTTAGGGAATAAATACACAATTAAAAAAGTGGTAGCTATAAACAATAATCCCTTATAAATTAAGGAATGATTTCTATACAATTTATTTATAAAATCTTTCATCAAAAAGCTTAATGGTTTCAAATGTAATAAAATTATAAGCTTTCACCATTTTTATAATGAACTCATCTTGACTTTTTGTTTTTAACCGAAAATGAGATGAAATTTGTTCAGATGAAACAATTTTAAAAAGGTATAGCATCGTTAGGTATAAAAAAATAATGAAATATGGGCGAATTTTAATTGTTTTTCAGGAAATAGAAAAAGTCAAGATGAGTTCATAAATGAATCAGTCAAATTTCTACTAAAAAATCGTTATTTTCGCAAGTACAAACTAAAGCATTAAATTAATGAATAAAGAAGTAGTTATTGTATCGGCTGCAAGAACTCCTATAGGTAGTTTTTTAGGCGCTCTGTCCACTATTCCTGCTCCAAAACTTGGAGCTATTGCTATTAAAGGAGCCTTAAGTAAAATAGATTTAAATCCAGAATTAGTTGAAGAAGTTTTAATGGGTAATGTTGTACAAGCTGGAACAGGGCAAGCTCCTGCAAGACAAGCTGCTATTTATGCTGGAATACCAAATACTGTTCCGTGTACCACTATAAATAAAGTGTGTGCATCTGGAATGAAAGCAGTTATGCAAGCCGCTCAAACCATTGCTCTTGGTGACGCAGATATTGTTGTCGCCGGCGGGATGGAAAACATGAGTTTAATTCCTCATTATTTACATGCTCGAACTGGTAACAAATTTGGACCTGCATCATTAATTGACGGTATGCAGAAAGATGGTCTGGTAGATGCTTACGATCAAAATGCTATGGGTGTTTGTGCTGATGCTTGTGCAACGGAATATAAATTCTCAAGAGAGGAACAAGATGATTTTGCCATACAATCTTATAATCGTTCTGCAGCAGCATGGGGTGCTGGGAAATTTGACAATGAAGTTATTCCTGTTGAAGTACCGCAACGTCGCGGAGAACCAATGATAGTTAGTAAAGATGAAGAGTTTACTAATGTAAAAATGGATAAAATCCCGCAATTACGTGCTGCATTTACCAAAGAAGGAACTGTAACTGCCGCTAATGCCTCAACCATTAATGACGGAGCTGGCGCCATGATTTTAATGAGTAAAGAAAAAGCTAGTGAATTAGGATTAACTCCCTTAGCAACCATAAAAAGTTATGCTGATGCAGCTCATGAACCTGAATGGTTTACAACAGCTCCGGCAAAAGCGCTACCAAAAGCTTTAAATAAAGCCGGAATTAAAATTAGTGATGTAGAATATTTTGAATTCAACGAAGCTTTCTCTGTAGTTGGCTTAGCTAATATGAAAATTCTCGGATTGAATGATAACAATGTAAATGTTAATGGTGGGGCCGTATCATTAGGGCATCCACTAGGTTGCTCTGGCGTAAGAATTATAATCACATTATTAAATGTTTTAGAACAAAACAATGCTAAAATTGGAGCAGCAGCCATTTGTAATGGTGGTGGTGGTGCATCTGCAATTGTTATAGAACGCTAGTAATATTAAATGTTTTTTATTGTTATTATTTATTATGAAACATCTATAACTAAAAAGTTCGATACCCAAGGACAATGATTATATAGATGCTAGGCGCCTGTGCTGAGCGCAGTCGAAGTATGACAAATAAAAAACAATACATATAGACACATGAAATACTTTTTAAAATTTTTATTCAGCAATCTGATATTCCCCACCAATAATTGCATAAATAATCAATAGTAATAGTCAATAGATAATAACTTTATGCAATACGGAATTTGTAATTTAAGCATTGTTCCCCTTAGAGATGAGCCTGCAGATACCAGTGAACTTGTATCTCAAGTAATTTATGGTGAAATTTTTAAAATCTTGGAGCAACGTAAAAACTGGAGTAAAATTCGTTTAGCATTTGATTCTTATGAAGGTTGGATTGACAATAAGCAATATCTAGAAATTACAGAAAAAGCATATAAATCTTTAGCCAAAGAATCTTCTAAACTCTCTGCAGACTTAGTAGAGTTTATTGAAGATAATAATAACCAGTTACATCCTATTTTATTAGGATCTACCTTAAATGGTTTATCCGATTTAAATCATAAGTATGAGGGGAATTGTATAGATGGTAAAAAAGCAAAAGACAACATTGTTCAAACAGCATTTCTATATTTAAACACCCCTTATCTTTGGGGTGGAAAAACACCTTTTGGTATAGATTGCTCTGGCCTTACTCAAATGGTGTATAAATTAAACGGTTATAAATTATTACGTGATGCATCACAGCAAGCTACTCAAGGAGAAGCCTTAAGTTTTATTGAGGAAAGCGAACCCGGTGATTTAGCCTTTTTTGATAATAACGAAGGTATTATAACGCATGTAGGTATTATCATGAAAGATAATTACATCATACATGCGCATGGCAAAGTTAGAATTGATAGATTAGACCACTCAGGTATTTATAACGTTGACAAAAAAATGCACACGCATAAATTACGAGTCATAAAAAAAATAGTCTAAAAAAAGGAGCAAATTAAATTTGCTCCTTTTTTATATCAATTATGTCCCGTCCTAAAATAGCGATACACTAAAAGCTTAGTGTAATGAAAACATCGGAAAACAAAGGGTATTTAAAGCGTACCCAAAAAGATTATTCGCTTTCTTTCAAGCTTCAATTAGTAGAAGACATAGAACAAGGCAATCTCACAAAAAGCCAGGCCAAAGCTAAATATGGCATTCAAGGAGACTCTACGGTAACCAATTGGTTGAAAAAATATGGTACCTTTGATTGGGAAGATCAATCCCCTTTTACTTTGGCAAAAACACCGGAACAAAAGATACTTGAATTAGAAGCAAAAATCAAACTGCTGGAAAAGCAAAAAGCTCGGGCAGAACATTTGGCTGAACGCGCTGACAAGAAAGTGATCATCTTTGACATGCTTGTTGATATGGCAGAGAAAGAATATGATATTCCAATCAGAAAAAATTACAAACCCGAGTTATTGAATACTACAAAGAAGCACACAAAGAAACATTAGTTTCTACCTGTAAATTACTCGGGGTAGACAGACAGGTTTATTATAGGGCTATAAAATCAAAAGCCCAAAGACAAGCCATAGTTCAAAAAGTGATCGCCCTAGTTCGTGGTATACGCAATGTCATGCCCAAGCTAGGAGCTAGAAAGCTGTACCATTTGTTAAAAAAAGAACTATCAGCTCTAAAGGTAGGCAGAGATAAGTTATTTAAAATATTACGAGCTAACCATATGCTTATAACCCCAAAGAAAAGTTACCATATCACTACAGATTCGCACCATCGGTTCAGAAAACACAAAAACCTGATAAGTACCATGGAGATAGAAAAACCAGAATCTGTGTGGGTTAGTGATATAACTTACGTAGGAACTAGGAGCAACCCTTCTTACCTGGCCTTGATCACAGATGCATACTCCAAGAAAGTAGTAGGTTATAATATATCTGATAGCCTAAGTATGGAAGGTTCATTGCAAGCTCTCAATATGGCATTAGGGAATAGAATGTATAAAAACCAACCACTAATACACCACTCTGATAGAGGTTTGCAATACTGTTCTAATGAGTATCAACAACTATTGATGAGTAATAATATAAGTTCAAGTATGACTGAGAAATATGACCCCTATGAAAACGCAATCGCAGAAAGAGTAAATGGGATTTTAAAACAAGAATTTGATATAGCCAGAAGTATTAAAGATCTGGATATAAAGAAGAAACTGATCAAAGATGCAATTGATATTTATAATGATCAAAGGCCTCATTTATCAAATCATATGTTAACTCCTGAAAAGATGCACTAACAAAACGAACTCAAAAGAAAACAATACAAATCAAAAAAGCTGAACAATGAGGCATCATTGTTCAGCTTTAATTTATAAATTTAATCCTTTATAATCTGTATCGCTTATTTAGGACTAGACATTAAGTAATGTAAGTTAGTTTGCACTATTCTTCTTCAAGCATAGCAACTTTTTCTTTCATACTTTTATATTTATCAGTTTCTCCAAGAATACTATAAATGTTCATCAACGTTTTTGCCGCACTAATACTCTTAGAGTTAATCTCAAGCGCTTTAGTTAAATAAGGGATCGCTTCTCTATAAAGATCTTGACGCTGTTCTCTTAACACATCATAGCGTTTATTATCAGCTTTAGAAGTTCCTAAACCATTCATCTCTTCAATCATTGCTTCTTCTTTGTTTAAAACTAAAGCTGCCAAATTTATATATGCATTTATATATCCCGGATCTAACTCTATGGCTTTTTCATAATACGTTTTTGCTTCTTCAACCTGCTTAGATTCTGCAGCTATAACTCCTAAATTATATTGTAATTCTGGGTTTGTAGGATCCATCTGCGTCGCTTTCTCTAATAGTCTTTTAAACTCTTCCGTATTACCCATTTTATAATGAACATTCGCTTCAGATAATATTAAATTAACATCATTAGGACTTTCAGCTCTTGCTTCTTTCATTGCAGCAATTGCTTTTTCATTATCACCTTTATTAACATATATGAGAGCCACATTTTTTACAATCTCTGGTTTTTTTGACTCTGATATACGCTCAGTTGGTTTAATATGCGTTTTTGCCTTAACAGAAATATCACGGACATTTTTACTACTAAATGCCTCCTCTTCTTGTGTCTTAACATCTGTTGCATAATACTGTGTCGCAATACCCGTATATCCTAACTTTTTAAGTTCTTCATAAAGCCCTAAAGCTCTATCATATTCTTGAACATTAACTGCTGTTGCTGCTGCATAATAAAGAAATACTGTATCTCTTTCTGTGGCTCTATAAGATTTTTCAAAAAATACTGAAGCTTTTGAAAAATCTTTTTTCTCATAAGCGCCATTTCCTTTGACTAATAAACCATTAGCTATATCTTGCTTTAATTGATCAATTTCAGCGGTATATCCACTTTTAACTTTACTTAGGTTAACTAAAGCAGCATCTATATCGGCTATTGATCCTGCACCTCCTGCATACAACGCTTCTCCATTTAAAAAATAAAACTTTGATTTTGCCTTATCGTCCATATTAGACATTAATGCTTCTGCTTGTTTTAAAGCTGTTTTTGCCTCTGCATACTTTGTTCCTTTAATAGCTCTTTCTGCTGTTTTCAGCTCTTTTTTCTGCGCAAATGCAAATACGCTTACAGAAAAGGTCAAAGCTATAATTAACTGTTTTCTCATTTTATAAAATATTATTATTAATTTTCGGTATTATTATCGTCATCATTATTATCAAGAGTTGTGCCATCCTCCAAATTATCAGTGTTTTCAATAGTTTCAGAGTCTTCGACTTCTACTTCATCTTCATCATGCATTACTTTAGCAACTGCGGCTATAGAATCATTTCCTTTTAAATTGATTAGTTTAACGCCCTGAGTGGCTCTTCCCATAACTCGTAAATTTGCTATAACCATACGTATAGCAATACCAGATTTATTAATAATCATTAAATCATCATTATCTGTTACACTTTTTATAGCTACTAAATTCCCCGTTTTCTCTGTAATAGAAATGGTTTTAACGCCTTTCCCTCCTCTATTTGTAATTCTATATACTGGCTCTCCATCTTCTGGATCATCAATATAGGTACGTTTACCATAACCGTTCTCAGAAACTACTAGTACAGATTCTTCTTGTGGGTTTTCGATAGTTACCATTCCTATAACTTCATCTTTGTCATTAGCTAGTCTAATACCTCTAACTCCAGAAGCGCCTCGTCCCATAGGTCTTGTTTTCGCTTCTTCAAAACGAATTGCTTTTCCAGATTTTAATGCCAACATGACTTGGCTAGTACCAGTTGTTAATCTAGCTTCTAAAAGTACATCATCTTCTTTTATAGTAATAGCATTAATTCCATTAGTTCTAGGACGTGAATACTGCTCTAAAGAGGTTTTCTTAACTTGACCATTCTTAGTAGCCATAATCACATAATGACTATTAATATAATCTTCATCTTTTAAATCCTGAGTACAAATGAAGGCCATTACCTTATCATCTTGCTCAATATTTATCAAGTTTTGAATAGCGCGTCCTTTTGATGTTTTACTACCTTCAGGGATTTCATAAACACGCATCCAGAAACATTTTCCTTTTTGTGTAAAGAATAACATATACTGGTGATTAGTCCCTACAAATAAATGTTCTAAGAAATCTTCATTACGAGTCGTAGATGCTTTTTGACCTACGCCTCCTCTATTTTGAGTTTTATATTCTGTAAGTGATGTACGTTTAATATAACCCGCATGAGAAATGGTAATCACCACTTTTTCATCAGGAATCATATCTTCAATACTTAAATCACCACCAGCATATTCGATAATCGAACGACGCTCATCTCCATATTTATCTCTAACAACTTCCAGCTCTTCCTTAATAATATCCATTCGACGTTCTTTCTTGTCTAAAATATCTTTAAGGTCGGTAATCGTTTCCATGATGGCTTCATATTCCGAACGTAATTTATCTTGCTCTAAACCTGTCAACTGACGCAAACGCATCTCAACAATAGCTTTGGCTTGAATTTCTGAAAGTTCGAAACGTTTAATTAAGTTTTCACGTGCTTCATCAGCATTCGAAGATGCCCTGATAATTGCAATAACTTCATCAATATTATCCGAAGCAATAATTAATCCTTCTAAAATATGAGCACGTTCTTCCGCTTTTCGTAATTCATAAGTGGTTCGTCTTACAACAACTTCATGCCTATGCTCAACGAAATAATGAATCAATTCTTTTAAGTTTAACAACTGTGGACGTCCATTTACTAGAGCAATATTATTCACACTAAATGAAGACTGTAAAGCTGTATACTTAAAGAGTTTATTTAATACTATGTTTGGAATAGCATCACGTTTTAAAACGTACACAATACGCATGCCATTTCTATCAGATTCGTCACGAATAGTAGAAATACCTTCTAGTTTTTTATCGTTTACCAAGTCAGCAGTTTTCTTAATCATGTCTGCTTTATTCACTTGATAAGGAATTTCATCAACTATAATACACTCACGCCCATTAACCTCTTCTATATTGGTTTTAGCTCGCATCATAATTCTGCCGCGACCTGTATGAAATGCTTCTTTAACCCCATCGTAACCATAAATAGTTCCGCCTGTTGGAAAATCGGGAGCTTTAATATGCGTAATCAACTCATCGATTTCAATATCATTATTCTCTATATAAGCAATCGTACCGTTAACGACTTCGGTTAAGTTGTGCGGAGGCATGTTAGTAGCCATACCTACAGCAATCCCAGACGCTCCATTAACTAAAAGCCCTGGAATGCGTGTCGGCAACACAGTAGGTTCTTGTAAAGTATCGTCAAAATTTAATTTGTGATCAACTGTTTCTTTATCAATATCTGCCAACATGTCTTCAGATATTTTGCGCATACGTGCTTCCGTATAACGCATGGCCGCAGGACTATCTCCATCTATAGAACCAAAATTCCCTTGCCCGTCAACAAGCATATAACGTAAACTCCATTCTTGAGCCATACGAACCATAGCATCATAAACAGACGTATCACCATGTGGGTGGTATTTACCTAAAACTTCTCCAACTATTCTTGCGGATTTTTTATGTGCCGTATTAGCCCTAACACCCAGTTCATGCATCCCATAAAGCACACGTCTGTGAACTGGTTTTAAACCATCTCTTACATCTGGTAAAGCACGTGACACAATGACCGACATTGAATAATCAATGTAAGCCGATTTCATCTCATCTTCTATATTAATAGGAATCAATTTTTCTCCTTCTGTCATATAAAATTTAGTTTAGTTTTTATAAGTATTTCAAAACGTGCTAATATAAGAATTTCATCAGTCATAGTAAGACTATTAAGCATACTTTTTCATGTTTTTTTTATTAACAATTTAAGGTTGTTTTTTAGTTAATAAGTATGCTCATAAAAGTTTTGATATTATAAAGTTTTTTTCGTCAATTAGCAACTTACAGACAATTTAAGGTATAGTTTTTGCCTTTAGTAAAATGTTTTAGTATTTTTAATGCAGAAAGGACACGATTATGGATGATAATTTTTCCCCAAGAGTAAAAGACGTAATTGCATATAGCAAAGAAGAGGCACTTAGGTTAGGCCATGATTTTATTGGCACTGAACATTTAATGCTTGGGCTTTTGCGTGACGGCAGTGGTAAAGCCATTAATATATTGAATGCTTTAGATATTGATTTAAACCATTTGAGACGTAAAGTTGAAATATTAAGCCCTGCAAACTCAAATATTGCCGTAACTTCTAATCAAAAAAAGAACTTACATCTTACCAGGCAAGCAGAGCGCGCTTTAAAAACCACGTTTTTAGAAGCTAAACTATTTCAAAGCTCTTCTATAAATACAGCGCATTTGCTGTTATGTATTTTGAGAAATGAAAATGACCCTACTACAAAACTTTTAAACAAACTAAAAGTTGACTATGATAATGTTAAAGAACAATTCAAACTTATGATAACAAACGACAATAATTATATAGAACCTAAATCCGAATTTCAAGATGATGACATGAATGCGGAAGGTGATGCTTCAAAGGAAAATATTTTTAATACGCCTGCTGGAAAAGCAAATAAGAAGTCCAAAACACCTGTTTTAGATAATTTTGGACGTGATTTAACCGCTTTAGCGGAAGAAGGAAAGCTTGATCCTGTTGTTGGTCGTGAAAAGGAAATACAACGTGTCTCACAGATTTTAAGTAGACGTAAAAAAAACAATCCGCTTTTAATTGGTGAACCTGGTGTTGGTAAATCTGCCATTGCTGAAGGTTTGGCGCTTAGAATTGTTAAGCGAAAAGTATCGCGTATTTTATTTAATAAACGTGTTGTGACTTTAGATTTAGCAAGTTTAGTCGCGGGGACAAAATATCGCGGACAGTTTGAAGAGCGCATGAAAGCTGTTATGAATGAACTTGAAAAGAATGACGATGTTATCCTTTTTATTGATGAAATACATACCATAGTTGGTGCTGGCGGAGCAACAGGAAGTTTAGATGCTTCCAACATGTTTAAACCCGCCTTAGCTCGTGGAGAAATTCAATGTATTGGCGCAACAACGTTAGATGAATACAGGCAGTATATTGAAAAAGATGGTGCTTTAGAACGCCGTTTTCAGAAAGTGATTGTTGAGCCTACTACAGTTGAAGAAACTATTGAAATCCTTAATAATATAAAAGGAAAGTACGAAGAACATCATAACGTAGACTATACGCCAGAAGCCATTAAAGCTTGTGTTAAGTTAACAAATAGATACATGACAGAACGTTTTTTACCTGATAAAGCTATTGATGCTTTAGATGAAGCGGGGTCTCGTGTACATATAACCAACATTGATGTTCCTAAACAAATTCTAGAACTCGAAAAGCAACTAGAAGGCATTAAAGAAACTAAAAATGCGGTTGTAAGAAAACAAAAATATGAAGAAGCTGCTAAACTTAGGGATGACGAAAAACGCATTGAAAAAGAATTAGTTATTGCTCAGGAAAAATGGGAAGAAGACACTAAACAACACAGAGAAGTCGTAACAGAAGATAATGTTGCTGATGTGGTCTCCATGATGACAGGAGTGCCAGTAAATAGAATTGCACAGACAGAAATCAATAAACTGGCTGAATTACCTAATCTTATTAAAGGGAAAGTAATAGGGCAAGACAGTGCCGTTGCTAAAGTTGTAAAAGCTATACAGCGAAACCGTGCTGGACTTAAAGACCCAAATAAACCCATTGGTTCATTTATCTTTTTAGGTCAAACTGGTGTTGGTAAAACGCAGTTAGCTAAAGTACTATCCAGAGAACTATTTGATAGTGAAGAATCGCTCGTTAGAATTGACATGAGTGAGTATATGGAAAAATTTGCTATTTCCAGATTAATTGGAGCTCCTCCAGGATATGTTGGTTATGAAGAAGGCGGTCAATTAACCGAAAAAGTGAGACGTAAACCGTATGCCGTTATATTGTTAGATGAGATAGAAAAAGCACATCCTGATGTCTTTAATATGCTACTTCAAGTACTTGATGATGGCTATTTAACTGATAGTTTGGGAAGAAAAATTGATTTCAGAAACACGATCATAATTATGACATCTAATATTGGTGCTAGAAAACTTAAAGATTTTGGTACTGGTATAGGGTTTGGAACTGCGTCACAAAAAGCTCAAGAAGATGCCAATGCCAGAAGTGTTATTGAAAATGCATTAAAAAAATCCTTTGCTCCTGAATTTTTAAATAGAATTGATGATGTTGTTGTATTTAATGCTTTAGAGAAAGAAGACATCAACAAAATTATAGATATCGAATTAGAAAAACTTTTAACAAGAATTGAAGGCTTAGGATATATCTTAAAACTTAGCAAAAGTGCTAAAGATTATATTGCAGAAAAAGGTTTCGACAGACAATATGGTGCAAGACCTTTAAAAAGAGCTATTCAAAAATATATTGAAGATGCTTTAGCTGAAGAAATTGTAGCCTCTCATCTTGAAGAAGGCGATAAAATTAAAATTGATTTAGATAAAACCACTCAAGAATTGAAAATATCAATAGAAAAGGCTGAAAAACCCACGGAATCTTAATAAAACAATCTTTAAAAAACTCGGAAATTAATTTCCGAGTTTTTTTTGCTTTTAAATTAGACTAAAGAGGAACTAAATAAGAATTTTTAATCTCCCCCATTACAAAAGTACTGTGAGCACTTCCTATATTTTGTAATTCTCCCAAATGATTTAGAACAAAATTTTGGTAATCTTTCATGTCTTTTACCAAAACTTTCAATAAAAAATCATAATCTCCAGAAATGTTATAACATTCAATAACCTCATCTAAAGAGAGAATATCCTTTACAAATTGATTTCCAATTTTACGAGTATGCTCTTTAAGCCTTATATTACAAAACACCGTGAGTCCCCTATCTAATTTTTCAGGATCTAAAATGGCTTTATACTTTTTAATATAACCCTCCTTTTCTAATTTTTTCACCCTTTCAAATACTGGTGTTGTGGACAAATTTACCTTAGCCGCTAATTCCTTAGTAGTTAAATTAGAATTGTTTTGAAGTATGTTTAAGATGCGAAAATCTATTTTATCTAATGGCATTATAGAATTATTTTCTGTCTTACTTATTTTTAGATACCACTAAAAGATTATAAAACTATTATAAACTTCAAAAATAGTTATTACATCCAAATGAATAGCATTTTTATATATAAAAAATCTATAAAACTAATTTTGCAAGGATATAAAAAACAATGTAATTTTATGAAAACTACAATTTTAGGATACCCAAGAATCGGAAATCAAAGAGAGCTAAAAAAAGCAAACGAAGCTTATTGGACAGGCAAAACAAATCAAAAAGAGCTTTTAGAGTTAGGTAGTCGTATTAGAAAAGAAAACTGGCAGCTTCAAAAAAATACAGGAATCGATAGTATGCCTTCAAATGATTTTTCTTTTTATGACCAAGTACTAGATACTTGCTTAAGTGTAGGCTGTATTCCAAAGCGTTACGACAAACTAAAACATAAAAACCAATTAGATCTGTACTTTGCAATGGCCAGAGGCATACAAAATAAAGAAATAGACTGTACCGCCATGGAAATGACCAAATGGTTTGACACGAACTACCATTATATAGTGCCAGAATTTGAAAAAGAACAAACTTTTGAGTTTTTCTCAACCAAAATAATTGACGAATACAAAGAAGCATTAGAATTAGGCATTAAAACCAAACCTGTGTTAATTGGACCTGTAACATTTTTATTATTAGGAAAAGAAAAAGAAGAAGGTTTTCATAGACTAAGTTTATTGGAAAAACTATTACCTGTTTATTTCGAAATTATTACTCAACTAACCCAATTAAATGTTGAATACATTCAATTTGACGAGCCTTGTTTAGCCCTAAATTTAAATGAACAAGCAAGAGATGCGATTAAATTTACTTACGAAGAGATAAGTACCAAATTTCCTAATTTAAAAGTCTTTTTAGCAAACTACTTTGATTGTTATGGTGATAATTTAGACACTGTTCTAAAACTACCCATCGACACTTTACATTTAGATTTAGTAAGATGTCAATTACAATTAAATGATATTTTTGAATCTAAACATTATAACACCAACACAAAACTATCTTTAGGCTTAGTTGACGGAAGAAATATTTGGAAAAATAATTTCGATAACTCTCTACAAACTATTGAATCTGTCATTTCTAAAATTGGAGAAGAAAATATCTGGATAGCTTCATCATGTTCTCTACTCCACTGTCCTTATGATTTAGACTTAGAAACCAATGAAAATGACTTAACCACAGAAATAAAGCAATGGTTGGCATTTGCTAAACAAAAATTACAAGAAATTAGAACTTTAAAAGGCTTAGCTTCTTCAAACTATAATGAGTTTGAAAAAGAATTTAAAGACAATAAAATGGCACATGTAAACAGAAAAGCCTCCACATTAATTCATAACGAAAAAGTAAAAAATAGAGTACTTGCGTTAAACGATACCGATAGTCAAAGAAAAAGCACATTTAAAAATAGACAAGCAAAACAAAAATCGGCATTAAACTTACCATTATTCCCAACAACAACCATTGGGTCATTTCCGCAAACTAAAGAAGTTAGAAGTTGGAGGTCAAAATTCAAAAAAGGAATTTTATCACAAGCAGAATATGATTCACTAATTGCAAGAGAAACAAAAGATTCTATTCATTTTCAAGAAGAAACTGGTATCGACGTCTTAGTTCACGGAGAATTTGAACGGAATGATATGGTTGAATATTTTGGAGAAAAATTAAATGGATTTGTATTTAGCAGCTCTGGTTGGGTACAAAGTTATGGAAGTAGATGTGTAAAACCTCCTATTCTGTTTGGTGATGTATCTCGTGAACATCCCATGACTGTAAAATGGTCTGCTTATGCGCAATCCTTAACAGATCTACCTGTAAAAGGCATGCTTACTGGGCCGGTAACCATTTTACAATGGTCATTTGTTAGAAATGATCAACCTAGACAGGTAACATGCAATCAAATAGCATTAGCGATTAGAGACGAGGTCGTAGACTTAGAGCATAACGGAATAAAAATTATTCAAATTGATGAACCTGCCATTCGCGAAGGTTTACCATTAAGAAAAGAAGCGTGGAAGGCGTATTTAGATTGGGCTGTAAAAGCATTCCGGATTTCTGCAAGTGGCGTAAAAGATGAAACACAAATTCATACGCATATGTGCTATTCTGAATTTAATGATATTATAAATAATATTGCTGCTATGGATGCAGATGTTATTACTATTGAAACATCTCGATCTGAAATGGAATTATTAGATGCGTTTGTAGATTTTAAATACCCAAATGAAATTGGCCCAGGTGTTTATGATATTCACTCGCCTAGAATCCCCTCGGTAAAAGAAATTGAACACTTGCTTATAAAGGCTAAAAACGTTTTACCCAAAGAACATATTTGGGTAAATCCCGATTGTGGACTAAAAACCAGAGGCTGGCCTGAAACAACAGCTGCCTTAAAAAATCTTGTAAAGGCAGCAAAACAACTAAGAGAAAAGGAAATGGAAGTCGTTTAACTTTATTTGATATCAATGAAATTTTAAAAATCATTCATTATAATCATGAACTCACCTTGACTTTTTTTTATTTAAGCGAAAAGTCATGCTTTTGTTTCTAGATGAGGTCTTTTTTGCACATCATAACATCGCTACGGTGTAATAAAAAGAAAAGATATAGGAATAAAATAGCCTACCCCGTTGCAGAAAGGGGATGATTTTGTAGCAAATCATAAAAAGTCAAGGTGAGTTCAATATTAAAATCCTATATTCTACAAGAGTATAGGATTTTTTTTTGAGAAACTGTAACAAAATAGAATAACAGTAATCTATATTATAACAATTTGTTTTTTTGACGCCAACTAAATTAAATATCGAACAGCTTGTTGAGCTTTGTAAATCTGGAAACCAATCTGCACAATTGGAAATATATAACAGATATTATAAAGCCATGTACAATGCTTCTTTTAGAATTGTAAAAGATAGTTTTGAAGCAGAAGATATTATGCAAGATTCATTTTTAATGGCTTTTACAAAACTAAAGAGTCTTAAAGAATCAAAAATATTTGGAGCCTGGTTAAAACGAATTGTTATAAATAATAGCATTTATCATTATAAAAAGAATAACAAAAACAACGAAGTTCCTTTAGATGATATTTTATATAAGATAGAAGATGACAATAATGGTATAGAAAGCAATTACGAATTTGCAAATATAAAAGTGAAGCAAATTTTAAACACTATGAAGTCCTTAAAAGATAATTATAGAATTGCTTTAACCTTAAATTTAATTGAAGGTTACGATTACGAAGAAATAAGTAATATTTTAAACATTACCAATACTAATTGTAGAGCAACGATTTCTAGAGCTAAAGAAAGCTTAAGAACAAAATTACAAATGGTTTATGAATAAAAATACTATAGAACAACTGTTTAAAAAACATGAAAATGATTTCGATATAGAAAATCCGGGATCAAATCATAGGGAACGCTTTTTAAACAAATTAAATAAACAAGGCGAGCTACAACTAATTAAAGTTGGTAAACAAAGGCGTCGTTTATGGAAACCATTAATTGGTGTAGCCGCTTCTGTAATTTTGTTAGTGACACTTTTTATAGGTTCTCAGCAAGATTCAAGCTATAGAGAATTAGCCAGTGTATCACCTAAAATGGCAGAAACAGAAGACTTCTTTACATTAACTATAGCAGAAGAATTAAGTAAAATCAAGAATGAAGATTCTCCTAAAACTCAAGCCCTAATTCAAGACACTATGGCACGTATGAAGATATTGGAAGAGGATTATGAATCTTTAAAAATAGATTTAACAGAAAGCGGAGATGATAGTCGTGTTATCTATGCTATGATTTCCAACTTTCAAAATAGAATAGACATATTAAAAAATGCTTTAGAGCAAATTGAAAACATTAAACAATTAAATAACTCATCACATGAAACGAGCACTACAATTTAAAATATTAATCTTACTTCTTACAGTACCACTGTTTGCCACAGCATCAATAGATGCAAAAGGCAAATACACAAAAAAGAAAACAATCAACAAGGAATACCCTGTAACATCGAATGCTATGTTAAGTATAGATAATAGCTATGGAAATATTGATATTGTTACATGGAATGAAAATAGAGTGGTTTTTGAGATCACCATTACCACTACAGGGAATGATGAAGAAAAAGTACAAGATAAATTAGATGGCATTACTGTAGACTTTGATACCTCATCAAGCTTTGTTTCTGCAAAAACAAAATTTCCGAAAAAATCTGATTCTTGGTGGAATTGGGGGAAAAGAAATAAAGTACATATGAAAATTAACTATATAGTAAAAATACCAATTACAAATAGTATTGATTTAAATAATGACTACGGAACAATCAATGTAGACAAACTTAAAGGTGTTGCAAAAATTAACTGCGACTACGGTAAAATAACGACCAAAGAATTGTTGGCCGATGACAACGATATTAATTTTGATTATACCAATAACTGCCATTTTGAATATATAAAAAGTGGAAAAATAAATGCTGATTATAGTGGTTTTACGGTTTCTAAAACAAATGCATTAAATATTAATGCAGACTATACCAACTCCAAAGTTGAAATAGCAGAAGATGTTAATTACAATTGTGATTATGGTAATATAAACATTGAAAAAGCAAATAACATTACTGGAAATGGCGATTATTTAACAACTATTATTGGTGATGTATATAAAAACGTAAGCCTTAAAGCTGATTATGGCTCTATAAAGATAAAAAGGATGGCTGAGAATGCTGGAAATGTTACAATAAAATCTGATTATGTCGGTATAAAAATAGGTTACGCACCTGCATACCATTTTAATTTTAATATTGATTTAGAATACGGATCCTTAAATAGTGATGGCTTAGAATTCACAAAGAAAATTATAAAATCTACAGATAAACTCTATGCAGGTTATTATGGTAACAAAACATCGGGAAATACTATTAATATAGAATCTGAATACGGAAGTGTGTCTCTTTATAAAAATTAATTCATCAATAATAAATCTTTAAACACATGAAACCGATATGATTAAAATAATTATTAAACTCTCTAGGGAATAATTATTTTATTCATCAAAGGTCGCATGTGACCAATTAAAAACAATAAATATAAACACATGAAAAAATTAATCAAAAAACAAACAGTCTTAATTATAGCGATGTTATTTTTTGCTTCTACATCGTATGCCCAATGGGGAAAATCTATAAAAGGAAACGGTAATGTGAAAATCATAACCAGAACAACCTCTGAATATGATGGTATAAAATGCGCCGGAAACATGGATTTTGTTATTGTAAGTGGTACTGAAGGAAATATTAAAATTGAAGGAGAAGAAAACTTATTAGAACATATAGTCACTGAGGTTAAAAACAATAATTTAATTGTAAAAACAAGAAAAGGCACCAACTTAAAATCTAGCAGAAACAAAACTATAAAAATTACTATTCCATTTAAAGACATAAGTAAAGTCTCTCTTTCAGGTTCTGGAGATTTATGGAACGAAGACACTATAACTACAACTCATTTAGATGTTTCATTAGCTGGCTCTGGAGACGTTATTCTTGACATTAAAGCATCATCTACAAAAGCATCTATATCTGGTTCGGGTGATCTTAAGTTAAAAGGTGACACGAATAATTTAGTAGCTAAAGTAGCGGGATCTGGTGATTTTCACGGTTTCGATTTACAAGCAAACAATACAGAAGTTTCTGTTGCTGGATCTGGAGATGCTAAAGTTGTTAGCAACGAGACTTTAAAAGCAAGGGTAGCTGGATCTGGTGATATTGTTTATAGAGGAAACCCAACAGTAGATTCCAAAGTTGCAGGTTCTGGGAGCATTAGCCAATAAACAAAACTTGTTTACTAAAATATAAATTAAAACTAAAAGCTGTCACATCGAGCGCAGTCGAGATGTCTTAAAAATAAAGACATTAAAAGTTCTCGACTGCATTCGAACGGACATCCAAACGATTTTCAGACCTTTCTTCTTTTAATCAATTTTCGACTCTTTCTTTAGGCACTCTAAAAAGCATCAAAATGCCTGCTAAAAAGAATACAAATAAAAACAGAATGGCATTTCGCATACTTCCAGTTATCTGGTCTATGGTCGCGAAGATTCCCATACCAATAACAATGCCTATTTTCTCTGCTACATCATAAAAACTAAAATAAGATGTGGTATCTTCTGTTTCTGGTAAAAATTTAGAATACGTAGATCGTGCTAAAGATTGTATTCCTCCCATTACTAAACCAACTATGGATGCTGCAATATAAAACTGAAGAGGTGTTTCCATAAAAAAAGCATAAAAACATAATGCCATCCAAATAAAATTAATAGCAATTAACGTTTTAATATTCCCATATTTAGAAGAAGCTTTTGATGTTAGAACTGCTCCAAAAACAGCTACGATTTGTATAACTAAAATACTCACAATCAAACCCATTGTTTTTTCGCTATCTCCTCCCCATGCAATTTCTTCTTCCCCAAAATAAACCGCAATCAACATAATGGTTTGCACTGCCATACTAAAGACAAAAAAGGCATATAAATAACGTTTCAATCTTAAATCTTGTTTTAACTGTTTCCATACGAGTCGCAATTCCTTTAGGCCATTAAAAACAATAGCCCTAGTCACTTTGTGCCCTGAAGATGTTCCTTTTGGTAAAAAATAAAATGAATATTGACTGAATAAAATCCACCATAAACCAACTGTTAGAAAAGAGTATCTCATCATTTGCATTTTATCTGCTCCATCATCCTGGCTCATCACCATTGCTAAATTCACAAGTAATAAAATGACACTTCCAATATACCCCAATGAAAAACCTTTGGCACTAATACTATCTTGTTGCTCAGGAAATGCTATATCTGGCAAATAAGAATTATAAAAAACCAAACTCCCCCAGTACCCTATTAAGCCCATAAAATAAAATAATAAACTTAAATGGATATGCTCTAAATTAAACCAATATAACCCTATACAACCTAGTCCGCCAACGTAGCAGAAAAATTTCATGAAATTTTTCTTATTACCAACATAATCTGCAATACCCGAGAGGATAGGTGACGTAAAAGCGACTACAAGAAAAGTAAATGCAGTAACAAAAGTAATTAATGCCGTACTTTTAAATTCAAACCCAAAAGCCGAAACTTTTTTTATTTCTGAAAGGAACAATGTCGAATAAAATATAGGAAATATGGATGAGGCTATGGTTAAGGTATAAACCGAATTTGCCCAATCGTAAAACGCCCAGGCGTTTAAGAGTTTTTTACTCCCTTTTTCTAGTACTGCCATAATAAAAAAGCTGCCCTTTTATGAGCAGCCCACTAAAATAAATAAATATTTTTATTTCTACGCTAAGAAATTAGTCATAACAAACGAAATTATTATTTAAACGAAGTAACCCCAAACTTTTTAGCTTCCGCTTTAGCTGTAGGTGCTAATGCTTTAAGGTTAGCAATACGAGAATCGTTTGATGGGTGTGTACTTAATATTTCTGGTGGTGCCTTTCCACCACTATTTGCCTTCATACGCTTCCATAATTCTGAAGCTTCATCTGGGTTATAACCAGCAATCGCCATTAAGTACAAACCAATTTTATCTGCTTCAGTTTCATGACTTCTACTAAAAGGCAGCATCACACCTACTTGCGTTCCAACACCATAATATTGATTAAATGCATTCCTAGATTTTTCATCTTTAATAGCAACATTTCCAGCAACTGCCAGACCTTGTTGTACATAAGCAGCACTCATACGTTGTTGTCCATGATTTGCCAGTGCATGTGCTACCTCATGCCCCATAATAGCTGCCACTCCTGTTTCCCCTTTTGCTATAGGTAAAATACCTGTATAAAATACTATTTTACCTCCAGGCATGCACCAGGCATTAACCGTTTTATCATCAACTAAATTATATTCCCATTTATAGTCTTTTAAATAGCCTTGATATCCATTAGCATTTAACCAACGTTCTGCAGCTACGGCAATGCGCTGCCCTACTCTGGTTATCATCGCAGCATCTTTTGTTCCAGTAACAACTTTATTCTCTGTTAAAAACTGGTCATATTGAGCAAAAGCTGTTGGAAATAATTGAGAATTAGGTACCAAAGCCATAGTCTTTTTACCTGTAAATGGATTTGTAGCACATGATAATATGAATACTACCATCCCAAATACTAAAAGTGCTTTTTTTAATTTCATCATATAAGGTTTATAATTTTTATAAAAATACAAAATTTGTATCTTAATATTTTAGACACCATTGGTTTTTATTGGTCACATTATACAGAATAAAAATATTCAATCAGAAATGTCATGTCCCTTAAATAGATACGACATATTTAGAGTAAAGAACTCAAACCATATGAAAAAGATAATCCTATTATGTTTAACGATTGTGCTGTATAACTGTAATGGTAATGCTCAAAAAACAGCACAGAAAACAGAGCAAAAAGCCTATAAAGTTTCCAAAACTGACAGCGAATGGAAAGCACAGTTATCTAAAATGGAATATTATGTACTAAGAAAAGCTGGAACAGAACGCCCCTTTTCAAGTCCTTTAAATAAAAATTACAAAGCGGGTACTTATGTATGCGCCGCATGCAATACACCTCTATTTAAAAGTGAACATAAATTTGATTCTGGTACGGGCTGGCCAAGTTTTGACAGAGAAATTAAAGGTCATGTAGCTTTTGGCTCAGATAATAAATTAGGGTATTCGCGTGATGAAGAACATTGTGCGACTTGTGGTGGTCATTTAGGGCATGTTTTTAATGATGGACCAATAAATACTACTGGGAAACGTCATTGTATTAACGGTGTGGCTTTAAAGTTTATTCCTAAAGAATAAATCATAAAATTGTTAAAAAAAATTGCAAATTTGGGTTTTAAAAATAGATAGAGTATTTTTAAAACATGCAAACATCCTATCTATCCAGTATTATTAAACAATTTGAATATTATAAAAGTTTAGGTGATAAAGTTTTTAATCAACTTAGTATAGAAGAACTTCAAAAAGAATTTGCAGAAGACTCTAATTCAATTGCTATTATCGTCAAGCATCTTACTGGCAATATGTTAAGCAGATGGACTCATTTTTTAACCGAAGATGGTGAAAAAGAATGGAGACAGCGCGATTTAGAATTTGAAGATACTTACACTTCAAAAGAGGTCCTTGTTAAAGATTGGAACAAAGGTTGGAACTGTTTATTTGATGCTATTACGTCATTATCCGAAACCGACTTGGAACGTATTATCTATATTCGAAATCAAGGCCATACGGTTACAGAAGCTATTAATAGACAATTAGCGCACTATTCCTATCATATTGGTCAAATTGTTTTTCTTGGAAAACTGGTAAAGGGTAAAAACTGGAAATCTTTATCCATTCCAAAAGGAGATTCTTCCAAATACAATGCTAAAAAGTTTAGTAAAGAAAAAGGAAGGCGTCATTTTACAGATGATTTATAAACGTTTCTTCAAAATAGCATCGACTTCTTCAGCACTTGGGTTAACTGCTAATACCTCACCAGAACCTGCGATAAGAAACATCCCGCCGCCGCCATTCATAACATTATATTTTTCCCAAATACCATTTTGTTTATCAAGCTCAATAAGTTGTTGCCATTCCCATTGCTCTTTTTTCATAAATTTATGATATCTATCTAAGCTTTTAAATTCACCAGCTACTCCTAAAATGGTAAAGCCTTTATTTTTATATTTTTCGTAAATGGGTTTAACTAATCGTGTTTTAGCAATACATGGTCCGCACCATGTAGCCCATAAATCTAGAAGCACCACTTTATTTTTTTCTAAAACAGATTTAAATTCAAATGTATTTCCATTAACATCTGTAGCGGTAAAATTTACATATTGTCCACCTGGTTTTAAACCTTTTAAAGCGTGTAGTAGATTAACTCCCAGTTTAGTGTAAGAGTGGTTTGAAAACTTTTCCTTTAAAACCTTAAAAGCATTTCTTATTAAGGCTTCATCAACATTATTATATTTAATCCCCATCAAATCTTCAATCACCATGTGAAATGATACCTCATCAAGGTTATTAATAATGTAGTCATATTTATCTTTCAAATAAGCATCAAATAATATTTTATCCTTTGCATACTTCTCTTTGCCTAATTCGCTTTTATCTAAACCGCTTTTTCGTAAGCTTTCCATTTCTTTATAAACTGGAACTTTTTCTTCTTGAGTTTTAGCGTTTTTTAACTTTGTTATAACTTCGTGATAAGCTTCAGAAAAAAATTGCTCTCTTGGAATATCCTTATACTCTTCTTCTATAGATTTATATTTATCATAAAATTCCTCCTTGATTGTAGTATTGAAATGATTTAATTTATGATTCAATTTTCCGCCTTCAATTTTATTCTCCAAAAACTTTTCTGAATCGTTAAGCTTCAATTTCAAGGTACCATTTTCAGAAAAAAAAGTTATGGGCATCATTGCTCCTTTATAAAATTCTTCTTCAAAGATTAATTCAAAAGCTAAAATTTCATCAGAATTAAGGATGTATTCAAATTCCCCATCTATGATAGGGATCGTAGCTATTTTATCATGACGTGCATCATCAAAAGCTTTAACTAATAATAAATTTTTGCTATTAGGTCTATCGATTACTTCTCCATATATTGAGGTTTTAATGGTAGTTTCATTTTGAGCAAAAAGCATTTCAAAAGAAAGCACAAAAAGTAAAGCAAAGAAATTTTTATAAAAAATCATAATAGGTAAGATTATTCAGTAAATATAACAGTTTTTAAGGTTTAATTTTTAGACCTTTTCTTAAAAGGTCTGATGATTAAACGGGCTTCCCTATCAAATCGCACATAATTATATACCCAATTAATAAAAACCACCATCCTATTTCTAAAACCTATCAGAAAAAAGAGGTGGACAAACATCCAAACATACCAGGCAAAAACACCTTGAAACTTAAAACGCTTTAAATCTACCACTGCTTTATTTCTTCCTATGGTTGCCATAACACCTTTATTTTTATAAGCGAATGGTTTCATAGGCTGTTTTTCAATGAATCGTAGAATATTCTCCCCTAGCTGATCCCCTTGTTGAATAGCAGGTTGTGCCATCATTGGTAAGCCTATTGGGTATTCATCACTTATCATACATGCCACGTCTCCGATGGCAAAAATATGATCGAATCCTTTTAATTGGTTAAATTCATTGACTAAAAACCTATTGCCTCTAGTTACAAACTTTTCGCCATCCAACCCTTTTATAGTAGCACCTTTTACACCAGCTGCCCAAATTAAAGTTGCAGTTTCAAAAGTTAAATCGGTATTGGTGGTTACAGTTTTTCCATCATAGTTACTTACCCTTACATTCTTCCAAACATTAACCCCCAATTTCTCTAAAAAATCTTCAGCTTTTCGTGAAGCATTGGCACTCATGCCCTTTAAAATACAATTGCCAGATTGAACCACATGAATTTGCGCTAACCGTGTATCCAAATCTGGGTAATCCTTTGGTAAAATGCCTTTTTTTATTTCAGCCAAAGCACCTGCTAACTCAACACCTGTAGGACCACCTCCCACAATCACAAAATTCATAAGTGCATTTCTTTCGTTTAAATCTGAAGTTAGCAAAGCATCTTCAAAATTCTCTAGAATTAAACTTCTCAAGTTAAGAGATTGCGGTATGGTTTTCATGGCCATACTATATTTTTCTATGTCTGTATTCCCAAAATAATTAGTTTTAGAACCAGAAGCTACCACTAAATAATCAAACTTAAGTTTTCCTATATTAGTAATGACCTTATTTTTTATAAGATCGACTTCCTCAACATCCGCCAATCTAAAATGAAAATTAGGGAAGTCTTTCAATATTTTTCTAATTGGATAAGCTATAGAATCTGGTTCCAGTCCACCAGTAGAAACCTGATATAATAAAGGCTGAAATGTGTGATAGTTATTCTTATCTAATAAAACGACCTGAAGATCTTGCTTCGACAATTTCTTAGCCAAAGCAACCCCCGCAAAGCCACCTCCAATAATAACAATTCGAGGAAAACTTGTTCTTGTTATGTTCATAAGCAGACTCTTAGTCTTTTAATAAGTTTTATCAAATTCGTAATAAAAAAACCAAGCCATTATTAAAACATTGGTTATGCTTATTTTGTATATAAATGCTTGTAATGCAAAGGTAATACAAAGATGTAAATTTTAAAGCTTTCTAAATTCTTTATTCGAATTCGATTTTGTAAATTTGTAGCCTAAAAAATCACACATGAGTAAATACGATATTATTGTTCTTGGTAGCGGCCCAGGGGGCTATGTTACTGCTATTAGAGCGTCACAATTAGGTTTTAAAACTGCTATTATTGAAAAAGAAAATCTTGGTGGTATATGCTTAAATTGGGGTTGTATCCCAACAAAAGCGTTATTAAAATCTGCCCAGGTATTTGAATATCTTAAGCATGCAGGAGATTATGGGCTTACTGTTAAAGATTTCGATAAAGATTTTGATGCCGTTATAAAACGTAGTCGTGGTGTTGCAGATGGCATGAGTAAGGGTATTGAGTTTTTAATGAAAAAAAATAAAATTGACGTTATTAATGGTTTTGGAAAACTTAAACCTGGGAAAAAGGTTGATGTTGACGGAACAGAATATAGCGCTGATAATATAATTATTGCAACAGGCGCTCGATCTCGCGAATTACCAAGTTTACCACAAGACGGGAAAAAGGTAATTGGTTATAGAGAAGCTATGAGTTTACCAAAACAGCCAAAGAAGATGATCGTTGTTGGTTCTGGTGCTATTGGTGTTGAGTTTGCATATTTTTATAATTCTATGGGAACTGAGGTGACCGTTGTTGAATATTTACCTAATGTAGTACCTGTTGAAGACGAGGAGGTTTCTAAGCAATTAGAACGTTCGTTTAAGAAAAGTGGTATAAAAATTATGACTTCTGCCGAAGTGACTTCTGTTGATACTTCTGGAAAAGGTGTCAAAGCTACGGTAAAGACTAAAAAAGGAGAAGAAGTTCTTGAAGCTGACATTATTCTATCTGCTGTTGGTATAAAATCAAATATTGAAAATATTGGACTAGAAGATGTAGGTATCGTTATAGATAGAGACAAGATTATTGTTAACGATTTTTATCAAACTAATATCCCAGGCTATTATGCCATTGGTGATGTGACTCCTGGCCAAGCTTTGGCACATGTCGCTTCTGCTGAGGGTATATTATGTGTTGAAAAATTAGCGGGACAACATGTAGAGGCTTTAGATTATGGAAATATTCCTGGTTGTACCTATTGTTCACCAGAAATTGCCAGTGTAGGTTTAACCGAGAAACAAGCTAAAGAAAAAGGCTTAGATATTAAAGTTGGAAAATTCCCATTCTCAGCTTCTGGTAAAGCCAGTGCAGGTGGAAATAAAGATGGCTTTGTAAAAGTGATTTTTGATGCAAAATATGGAGAATGGCTAGGTTGCCATATGATTGGCGCTGGTGTTACCGACATGATTGCCGAAGCTGTTTTAGGTAGAAAACTAGAAACTACTGGGCACGAAGTGTTAAAAGCAGTACATCCACACCCAACTATGAGTGAAGCTGTTATGGAGGCGGTTGCAGATGCTTATGATGAAGTGATTCATTTATAATGCCCCACCTAGCCTCCCCAAAGGGGGAGGAACTTTCACTCGGTTGAATAGGGCACGATTATAATTATAGTGTAAAATAATAAAAATGCGATTCTTAAACATTTAAGAATCGCATTTTTATTATTATAGTTTTGAGTAAGCGTTCCTCCCCTTCGGGGAGGCTAGGTGGGGCTTTCTAAAAACTCTGAATAGCTAATTCATAACTTTGTAAGCCAAAACCAAGAATAACGCCTCTGGCATTAGGAGAAATATAGGATTGATGTCTAAACTCTTCTCTATTAAAAGTATTTGAGATGTGTACTTCTACCACAGGAGTGTCTATGGCTTTAATCGCATCACCAATGCCGACAGATGTATGTGTATAAGCAGCGGCATTTAAAATAATGCCATCATGGTTAAAACCAACTTCATGTAATTTATCAATGAGCTCTCCTTCAATATTAGATTGAAAATAATCAATCTCTACATGAGTATATTTTTGTTTAACTTGTTCCAAAAACTCAGTAAATGATAAACTTCCATAAATATTAGGTTCTCTTTTTCCTAGCAAGTTTAGATTTGGACCGTTAATTATTATCAATTTCTTCATGAAGTAAAAATAATAAAAAATTTCTTGAAACGAACTATCCTCAAAGCAAGGTTATAGAGGTATTTCGCTTGTTTTATACCCAATCAAGTTGAGCACAGGTTTTTATTTTTCTGGTCAAAAAATCGAAATTCTTTTATTTAGATTACTCATGCATTTTATTTCATTAAATAGAAAATCGTGAATGCTTTGCATTTCCCGTTTTATTCATTGCTTTCTATTTTAGAATAATGAATTCATGACGGGAATGACAATTTCTACGGAAACCCTGCCTTTGCCGGCAGGCAGGCTCGAGGCTCCGCCTCAGGGAATTCTTTTCGATTAAAAAATTGGGCATAAAAAAACCGAAGTATTAAGCTTCGGTTTTTTATACTCATTTTGTTTACTACCAGGCATAACCCAAACCAAACCCAAAAGTTGGTAACGTTCCACTAGCTTTAAATAAATCTTGTGTTGATGTTGATGTACCATCTGTAAAATCATAGTCAAATGACTTATAACTAGCTCCGATATTTAAATCTAAAGAGAATCCACTATCCCAAACCCATTGGTGTCCAACTTTTAAACCACCACCAATGGCAGTAAAGTCAAACTCTTCATCATTAGAACCACCACCAAAGAAACCATCTTCAATTTCTGTTTTACCATTTTGATATGAAACAACAGCGCCTCCATACCATCCATCAAGTACATCGTCAAAATAATATCTGTACTGAAGCCCAGCTCCAAATGAAGAATATTTTATATCTCCAAGTTTAAAACCTCCAATAGCGGCACTAATGATACCAGAAGTGTGTTCACCTAAAACTCTCTCATAAGAGACCAGGTCCGTACCTCCTAAAACAGCTAAAGGGTTCACTTTGATTACATTCTCCTGAGCATTAACGTTTGATAATGTAAATACTGCAATAGCAGCACATAATAATAATTTTTTCATAATAGATTTTAGTTTTATTGATTTGCAGGTTGAAATCAAAATTGGTGCCACAAATGTTAAATAAAACATAAGATATTAAGTGTTTTTTTCTTACCAATTGATTGCCAGATTTATAACCTAAAAAAAAAGAAGCCTATTGGCTCCTTAATAAACAATATGCAGTAAGTTCTATTTAAACCTATATCCTAAACCAACAAAAAGACTACTTAATTTTCTGGTAATTCCACTAGGTGCATCTTCAATTAAATTAGCTAAACCAAAATTATATCTAGCTTCTACAAATAGCCCATCCACACTCCTATTAATATAAATATCGTAAGCAGCACCTATTTCAATTCCGTAATTAAAAGACTTAAATCCATCATTAACATCAAGTAAGTAACCAAAACTTGGGCCTGCAAGTATATTAAACACATCAGACACTTCATATTTAACCATAAGTGGAATACTTATCTGATTTAAGTCTTCTACTGCAATATAAAGTAGTTCAGGTCTAAAAGTAAGCCCATCAAAAACTCCAATCTCTGCAAACCCACCTACATAAAATCCGGTTTCAGAATTTGTTATACTGAACGTTTGATTTTTAACTTTTAATGACGCAAAACTTACGCCTGCTTTTCCTCCAAATTGAATTTCTTGAGCATTTATGTTTAACAGCCCAAATAATACAATAACAGTACATAATAATGTTCTTTTCATAATAAATTTGGTTTAATTGATTTTTAATTTGAATATAACTAACGTAGATATTTTAATTAAGTTTTATATTACTTAGTTATTTCTATAATTTATAGCATAAAAAAGGAAGCCGTTTAGGGCTTCCTTTAAATAATATATAGTTTATTTTCTAATTAGAATCTATATCCTAAACCAACAAAAAATCCGCTTAATTTAGTAGAAGTTCCGCTAGGCGCATTTTCAATTAAATTAGCTAAACCAATATTGTATCTGGCTTCAACAAATAGTTCTTCAGTAATATCATAAGCAGCTCCTGCTTCAATACCGTAATTAAAAGACTTTACTCCATCAGCAGTATCAAGTAAAATACCTAAAGCTGGTCCGGCAAGTACATCTAATTTTTCAGAGACTCCAAATTTCGCCATAAGTGGAATAGCTATTTGATCTAAATTGTCTACTGCAACATAAAGAACTTCTGGTTGAAAACTAAAAGCATCTGAAATTCCAATTTCAGCAAAAGCACCTACATAAAATCCCGTCTCAGAAACGGTAACACTGACTATTCCTCCTTTTAATTTTTGTGATGCAGCATCAATACCTGCTTTAACACCAAATTTTGTTTCTTGAGCATTCATGCTTGATAATCCAAATACTGCAACAGCAGCACAAAGTAGTAATTTCTTCATAAGATAAAATTGTTTTTAATTTTTGATTGGGACAAATAAAACTCATTTTTATTTATCGTAAAAAGAAATTTGTAAAAAAACAGTGTTTAGACGATTTAATATGCTTTTTATCGGATTTACAAGAATATGCGTATTTTTATTTTTACAAATTATGAAGTAATAAACTTACGAAATTACTATGATTCGGGTATAAGAAAAAGAAAAATCATCTATAAATATGCTTTTTTAGGCAAACAAAATAAAAAGGAAATGTTTAGTTCCTTCTTTATTACTCATTAGTATTTAATCTAAAATTAAAATAATTAGTGTGACCTGTTTAGACACCTACATCAAACATCTCTAATATATATCCCAAATCAACAGTTATTGCAAAAGTGATCAAATCTCCAACATTACCAATAGGAATACCTTCATTGATAATTGCTTTAAAATGGTTTTTGACAATTTACACTGTCAACAAAATAATAAATTTATTTAACATCCATCAAAAAGACTGATAATGATATGATTAAACAAAAATGCATGTAATTCTTTATTCAATTTACAAAAGTAGAAATCCAAAGATTTACTTTATTTTTACAAAATATGAAATGGGAGCACGCACTTAAAGACTATAAATTGTATCTAAAAATTGAGAGAGGTCTATCAGAAAATTCCATAGAAAACTATTCACGTGATGTTAAAAAGCTAATTAACTATTTAGAAAATCATGAGATCAGTGAATCTCCAATTACGATTACTAAAGAAGTAGTTCAGGGGTTTATATATGAAGTAGCTAAAAGCGTCAATGCTCGTTCACAATCGCGCTTAATTTCTGGTTTACGCAGTTTTTTTAGCTATTTAATCTTTGAGGATTATATGACTTCTAACCCCTTAGAACTTATTGAATCACCAAAAATTGGTAGAAAGTTACCTGATACGTTAAGTGAAGAAGAAATTGATATTATTATAAATGCTATAGATTTAAGTAAACCTGAAGGAGAACGCAATCGTGCTATGTTAGAAACACTTTATGGGTGTGGGTTGCGAGTCAGCGAGCTCATTAATCTTAAGATTTCTGATTTGTTTTTTGATGAAGGCTTTATAAAAGTTACTGGTAAAGGTGACAAACAACGCTTTGTGCCAATTATAGATATCACTCAAAAATATATTAACATATATAGAAAAGAAATCCGAAATCATTTAAATATTCAAGCTGGCTACGAAGACACACTCTTTTTAAACAGAAGAGGCAAACAACTTACCAGAGCAATGATTTTTACCATTATTAAGCGTTTGGCAGAGAAAATCGGACTCAAAAAAAATATCTCTCCACATACTTTCAGACATTCGTTTGCTACTCATTTATTACAAAATGATGCAGATCTCAGGTCTATACAATTAATGCTTGGCCATGAAAGTATAACCACTACCGAAATATATGTACATTTAGATAAAAGTCACTTAACCGAGGTGGTAGAAAAGTATCATCCTAGGAAATAGTTGTTGGCTGTTAGCTGTTGGCAAGAATAAAAAACCCAGCTTCTGCTGGATTTTTTATTCTTAAATATAATGTACTATTATAATCTATTTAGGTATTGTTCATGAGATTCCTGTTTTCACAGGAATACATTACTTAGCAATATTAACTGCTCTGGTTTCTCTAATTACAGTTACTTTAACTTGACCTGGATAGGTCATATCTGTTTGCACCTTTTGTGATATACTGAACGATAAATCTGCTGCTTTTTGATCATCTACTTTTTCACTTTCAACAATAACCCTCAATTCTCTACCTGCTTGAATAGCATAAGCTTTTTTAACTCCTGTAAAACCAAAAGCAATATCTTCTAAATCTTTTAAACGTTGAATATAACTATCGAGTACTTGACGACGTGCTCCAGGACGCGCTCCAGAAATGGCATCACAAACTTGTATAATTGGAGCTAATAAAGATTTCATTTCAATTTCATCATGATGCGCTCCAATAGCGTTACATACATCTGCTTTTTCACCAAATTTTTCAGCCCATTGCATCCCAAGAATAGCGTGTGGTGTTTCCATATCTGCTTCCGCATCTGGCACTTTTCCGATATCATGTAATAATCCAGCGCGTTTAGCAAGTTTTGGGTTGAGTCCTAATTCTGCTGCCATAACACCACAAAGTTTTGCAACTTCACGTGAGTGCTGTAACAAGTTTTGGCCATAAGAGGAACGGTATTTCATACGTCCCACCATCTTAATAAGCTCTGGGTTCAAATTATGTATCCCAAGATCAATTACTGTACGTTTTCCAACTTCAATAATTTCTTGTTCTATTTGTTTTTGAGTTTTCTTTACAATCTCTTCAATACGTGCAGGGTGAATTCTACCGTCAGTGACTAATTTATGTAATGACAAACGTGCAATTTCTCTTCTTACAGAATCAAAGCATGATAGTATAATAGCTTCTGGTGTATCGTCAACTATAATCTCAACACCTGTTGCAGCTTCAATAGCACGAATGTTCCGACCTTCTCTACCAATAATACGCCCTTTAACATCATCCGATTCTATATTGAATACAGACACACAGTTATCAACAGCTTCTTCTGTTCCTATACGTTGTATGGTATTTATAATAACTTTTTTTGCTTCTTGTTCTGCCGTTAATTTAGCCTCTTCTAAAGAGCTTTGAATGTAAGCCATGGCATCATTTTTAGCTTCACCTTTTAAAGACTCTACTAATTGTTCTTTAGCTTCTTCTGCAGAAAGGCTCGAAATGACCTCTAATTGTTGCACTTGATTTTTATGAAGCTTATCAAGTTCCTCTTGTCTTTTTTCAAGAACATCAAGTCTATGATTATAGCCCTTTATTTTACCGTCTAAACTTTCATTAAGTTTTTTCCCTTTTGAAAGTTCGTTTGATATTTGCGATTCTTTATCACGTGTACGTTTTTCGGCTTCGGCCATTTTCTTATCTCTAGATAAGATAACTTTTTCATGCTCAGACTTGAGCTCTATAAATTTTTCTTTGGCTTGAAGAATTTTATCTTTTTTAAGCCTTTCTCCTTCACTTTTAGCCTCTTTTAGAATTAGATCTGCATTTTTCTTTGCTTCTTTTACAAGTTTAGAAGCATTATTTTTTTCAAGCCTCTTTGTTATAATAAAACCTATGATGAGTCCTAAAATAACACCTCCTACTGCATATATAATTGAGTTGTCCATTGTATTTAGTTAGTTTTTGTATATAAAAAAGCCTACACTGGTATAAAGTTTTGTATAAACCCCTTAAAAACAAGTTTAGGGCTAACAAGCTGATCAAGGGTCTGCTCAAGTATCTAAAATAAATCAGTACTAGCAGCATGCTTTTACAACTTAAACTCACCCTTTTTAAAGAATTAACGTTGAGTTTATCAAAAAAAATAACCAATGTAGGCAGTAACTTTTTAGTTTATTTTAAAGAACGTTTAAGAGATCAAATAAGAATGTAATAAATCATTAAGCGCATTTAGCTTATCTTCTACATGCTCATTTACATTATCTTTATTAATTGAATCCTGTTCTACTTGAGATGCAAATTGTAACGCGCACATGGCCAATACATCTTGTTTATCTCTAACAGAATAACTTTGCTCAAATTGCTTTATCATCGCTTCAATGTTCTTAGCCGCTTTACGCAATCCTTCTTCTTGATTTGCTTCAATCGTTAAAGGATATACTCTATTAGCTATAGATAGCTTTATTTTAAGCTTTTCTGGCATTGAATTTATGTTACACTAATCTGAGAGTTGAGCAATACAATAGTCTATTTCTCTTATTAGTGCGTTTATTTTAAGCTTAGTTTCTCTTTTATTATCGTCACTACCAAGTATTGTATTTGCTAATTTTAAAGCCTCAAATTTCTCTTCCCAACTTGCAATATGCAATTTTTGGTTTTGAATTTCTTTTTTCGAAACTTCCAATTCTTCGTTTAATTTGGAATTAGCAAGTTTTAAAAGCTCTAATTTGTGTAATACTTTACTAATTTTGTTTTCTAAAGAATCTACAATATCTTCAATATTACTCATTTACAAATTTCAATACTTATAACACAAAGTTAACATACCTGTCCATAAATTACAATTGTTTTCTCATAAAATTTTAAAATCTATTGATATTACTCATAAATCAGAAGAATGGATTCAACAATGGTTCGATTATTGTTTTATTCTTTGCATATTCATTTCAAATTAATATTTTAGCCATTATACTTTTATATGCGATTCATACTGTCCCTTTTTTTTATATCCACTTTTTTTTTAAATGCTCAAAATAATTACCCACAAGATTATTTTGATAGTCCTTTAGAGGTTCCTTTAATATTATCCGGTACGTTTGCCGAATTACGTTCCAATCATTTTCATTCTGGTTTAGATATAAAAACACAACAACGCACTGGTTTAAAAGTAAAAGCATCTGCTAATGGCTATGTAAGCCGAATAAAAGTTTCTCATTATGGTTACGGAAAAGCATTGTACATAACACACCCAAATGGCTACACAACTGTTTATGCACATTTACAGAAATTCGCCCCGGATATTCAAGCGTATATTAAAAAACATCAATATGAAAAAGAAACGTATGAGGTTGAATTATTTCCTAGTGCAGAAATTTTACCAATAACAAAAAATAGTCTTATAGCTTATAGCGGAAATTCGGGAGGTTCAGGAGGTCCACATTTACATTATGAAATTCGCGACAAAATGGAACATCCCATCAACCCTATGCTTTTTGGTATTGATATAAAAGATTCTACAAACCCTATAATAAAATCGATTTATGCATATCCTTTGGATAAGAATTCGTTTATAAACAAATCTAATACCAAACAAAAACTACACTTAATTCCACTAAAAAATGGCGATTATACAATAAAAAATATTGAAGCTTATGGAAATATTGGTTTTGGTATTGAAACCATAGACAGGCAGGATCTGGCAGCGAACTCTAATGGCGTATACAACATTCAAACCTTTTTAAATGGTAGAAGAAACTTTGAATTAGATTTTAGAAAGTTTTCATTTGGTGAAACTAAGCACATCAACCAGCTTATTGATTATGAGCATTATGCTACAAAAAAAAAACGGATTCAAAAATTATTTAAAAAAAATACCCCATTAAGTTTATATAAATCTATAATAAATAATGGCTATTTACCTATACAAGATAGCACATATTCAGTTTATAAAATTAGAGTTGCCGATTATAAAAACAATGAAGCATGGGTCACTATAAATATAAAAGGGTCTAAAAATGGCATTTCTGAACCACAAAAAAAACAAACAACACCTTATCATATAAAAGCTAATAAAGCGACTAGTTTAAAAGAGGAAAAAGTTTCTGTTGATTTTTACAAGGACACTTTTTATGATGATTTTTATATGGACTTTGAAGTGAAAAACGATACACTTACTTTACATAAAAATGTTATAGCTGCTAAGAAAAGATTCAATATAACTTATGATGTAAGCTCATACACTAATGAAGATAAATCTAAATTATACATAGCACGTTTATTGGGTTATAAAAAACAACCTGCTTATACATCTACTAAAAGAGAAGGAGATCTTTTAATAGCAAGAACAAAAACTCTTGGTACTTTCACTCTTGCTTCAGATACAATAAAACCTACTATTACCCCTGTTAATTTTAAAAGCGGTCAATGGTTAAGTAAATATCGTTACTTAAAAATTAAAATTGATGATAAACAGTCCGGAATTTCTAAATATAGAGCCACGATAAATGGTAAATGGATTTTAATGGAGTACGATTATAAAACAAAAATACTTACTCATGATTTTAATGATGGTATAATTACAGACACAAAGAATAATTTAAAAGTAATAGTTACCGATAATGTAGGAAATAATTCTACTTTTGAAACGTTATTTTACAGAAAATAAACTTTAAACTCTTTTGAAAGCAAAACTATTACGAACCTCTATTTTATTTTTTTTCATAATTACGATTAGTTACTCGCAAACAGCAACAATTAAAGGAGTGATATTAGATGAAAATAATCGTCCTGTTGAAAAAGTAAACATTAATGCAGGTACTAGTGGCGCCATAACGAACTCAAATGGTTTTTATATTTTTAAAATCAAAGCAAACCAAGATGTTATTATAGAGTTTACGCATCTTTCACATAAAAAAATTGTCAGTACCTTTCATTTAAAAAGCGGAGAAGAATACGAGTTCAACCCAGTGATGAGCACCTCTATTGAGCAAATAGCGACTGTTATTGTAACAAACAACAGACGCAAAGAAGTTGAAGGTATTGTTACTTTAAAGCCCGAAACCATTAGAAAAATTCCCGGGGCCAACGCTGGAGTAGAAAATTTATTATTAACACTCCCGGGAGTAAGTAATAATAACGAATTAAGCACACAATACTCAGTACGTGGTGGTAATTACGACGAAAACTTAGTATACGTTAACGATATAGAAGTTTATCGTCCCTTTTTAGTGCGTTCAGGGCAACAAGAAGGTTTGAGTTTTGTAAATACAGATTTAGTGCAAAACGTCGATTTTTCTGCTGGAGGATTTCAGGCGAAATATGGAGACAAGCTTTCTTCTGTACTTGATATTACGTACAAAACACCATATCAATTTGAAGTAAATACAGATTTAAGTTTATTAGGGGGCAGCCTTTCTGTTGAAAATATAAGTAAAGATTCAAAATTTACTGGAATTACGGGAATTCGTTATCGTGATAATAGTTTATTGGTAAATGCGAAAGAAACTGAAACCAATTTCAATCCTACTTTTGCAGACGCTCAAGCCTATTTTACTTATAAGTTTTCAAATAAATTTCATTTAAGTTTTTTAGGAAATGCTTCAATAAACAAATACAATTATGAGCCACAAACAAGACAAACTAATTTTGGAACCTTAAGTGATCCCATTGCCCTATTAGTATTTTACGAAGGCCAGGAAAAAGATCGCTACCAAACTTATTTTGGTGCTTTTAAAGGAACTTATTTTGCAAATGACCATGTAACTCTTAAGCTAATTGCCTCTACTTATCATACCACAGAAGAAGAGTATTTTGATATTTTAGCACAATACAGATTAGGAGAAGTAAACACAAATATCGGTGACGAAAACCTAGGCGAAGTTGAATTTAGTCAAGGTATTGGCGGTCAGCTTAATCATGGACGGAATGATTTAGATGCTCTAATAACAAACATAGAACATAAAGGTGATTTTAATATTAATGATCATAGAATTGAATGGTCTGTAAAATATACAAATGAAGATATTCGTGATCGCTTAATTGAATGGGAGATTATTGATTCTGCAGGATTCTCAATTAGACCCCCTAAAACAATCCCTACAAACGAACAACCATATATACCTTATAATGGTCCACTAGAAGCATTTCAAAACGTAAGAACTACTAACAACACACAGATAAATAGATTACAGGCTTACGCGCAATGGAGCAAACGTTCAAAAATAGGAACAAATGACGTTTGGTACAATGCAGGAGTTAGAGTGCACAACTGGCGTGTTAAAGATCATGGTGTTTCATCATCAAATCAAACAGTATTTAGCCCTAGAGCACAATTTGCTATCAAACCATATTGGGAAAAAGATATGCTTTTTAGAGTTGCAGGTGGTTTGTATTATCAACCACCTTTTTATAGAGAGCTTCGTGATGCTAGTGGTAATGTACAGTCTAATGTAAAGGCACAGCAATCATTTCATTTAGTATTAGGTAACGACTATAGTTTTAAAATGTGGGATAGACCCTTTAAACTAACTACTGAGGCTTATTATAAAAATTTGACAGATGTAAACCCTTATACTGTAGAAAATGTGCGTATCCGCTATAGAGCAAGTAACAATGCCAAAGCTTATGCTTATGGATTGGATATGCGATTAAATGGTGAGTTTGTTCCAGGCACTGAATCATGGTTTAGTTTTGGATATTTAAAAACAGAAGAAAATATAGATAATAGAGGATATATATCGAGACCAACAGACCAACGTTTAAAATTTGCTGCCTTATTTCAAGATTATGTACCAAACGTGCCAAGCATGAAAATGTATTTGAACCTGGTTTATAATACGGGTTTACCAGGAGGATCTCCCAGTTATGCAGATCCTTACGAATACCAAAACAGATTACCTGCATACAAACGTGCCGATTTAGGTTTACAGTTTGTACTTGTTGATGCAAAAAAGCAATTTAACAATGGTTGGAAAAAACCTTTTAAAGAGCTGTCTTTCGGATTTGAAATTTACAATATGTTTGATGTACAAAACTCTATTACCAATACCTGGGTAAGAGATGTATACACTAAACGTCAATATGCCATACCTAATTATTTAACACCTAGGGTTTTTAATGTAAGGACGACCATGAAGTTTTAAAAAGAACGAGGTGACATGCGACATTTTACACTCAAATTGGTCCTATTCAACAAATTCTTTTAAAACTTCAACCACGTAATCTACTTCTTCCATTGTATTATATATACTAAACGAAAAACGAATGGAGGGTTTAAGTAAATCTGCATCACTTAAAATTTCAGTCAGGACATGCGAATTTTGGGAGCTACCACTTTGACAAGCACTACCTTTAGAACATGCTATTCCCTTTAAATCTAATTGAAATAATAAAATAGCAGCCTTTTTTGGGGGTATCGGTAAGCAAATATTAACAAGTGTATAGGTGCTCATATCTAAATCCCCGGAGCAACCGTTAAAGATTGCTTTAGGTATATCTTTTGCTATCTTATCAATAAAATATTGTTTTAAGCTCTTAATATAGTCAGCTTCTTTGTTTAAATTGTTAAGGGTGCTTTTTAATGCTACCTCTATACCAGTAATATTATGTACACTTTCCGTTCCTGCTCTAAGTCCTCGCTCCTGTTCCCCTCCTAAAATTAGAGGTTGCAAACCCGAGTTCTTCCTAATAAATGCAAACCCCACTCCCTTTGGTCCATGAAACTTATGAGCACTTGCTGCTAAAAAATCAACTTGTACCTCTTGTAAATCTATTTTATAATGCCCGACAGATTGCACAGCATCGCTATGAAATAAAACATGATTAGCCTTACACAAATTGGCAACGCGCTCAATATCCAAAATATTACCTATTTCGTTATTTATATGCATCAAACTGACAAGTGTTTTACTTTCTGTTTGTAACAAAGCTTCTAAATGCAAATAATCAATATGACCATTAGTTTCAAGATTAACATAACTAACCGATATACCATACTCATTTTTAAGTTGTTCTATGGTATGCAAAACTGCATGATGCTCAATTTTTGAAGTAACAATATGTTTAACTCCTAAATCTCTAACGGCACTTCTCAATACTAAATTATCTGCTTCAGTACCGCCAGAAGTAAACACTATTTCTCCAGCAGACACATTTAAATAACTCGCAATTGTTTTTCTTGATTGTTCAATTAATGACTTAGAAGATCTTCCAAAACTATGCGATGACGAAGCATTTCCATAGTTTTCCCTCATAACTTCTGTAATAGAAGTTATCACCTCGTCTCTTATTTGAGTGGTCGCAGCATTATCAAAATATACATGCTTCATAAATAAAGATATTTTATTAATTCAATACAAAAGCCTTAACAAAATCTGTTAGCCAATAATTTTTAAAATTCTGAAGCTTGCTTCAGGGACTAGATCCAAAGATCCCGCTAGATACTGAAACAAGTTCAGCACATGAAGCGGGATTAGTCAACTACCAATTTTGAAGACATTACTACGCAATTTTTCAAAATGGAGTTTCACTAATAAACTTTCAAGGTTCAAAAATACTTGAAATAAAATTATTATCAATAAGCTACGTTATAAATAACAATTCGTTTATTTTTGTCCTAAAACCCAAAATCAATGCGTAAATTATTTTTAGTTTTAATATCTATATGTTTATTAAATGTATTCTCTTGTGACGATGGTGATGTTATTACTGTTGAATTGGACTTTGGAGAAACTTTTAAAGCTTGCGGAACGACAGATTTAGTCTTTTATAAAACTAAAGATGATCCGTCTGAATCTTTATCTTTAAAAGTTGCTGGGCTTACTCTTAATGAAATTCTTGAAGTTGATGAAGTCACTAAAATTTATGAAAAAGAGGTCGATCTAAGCAGCACCAATCCATTCAATTATAGAACTTATAGTAACACCAGTTTACCTAATAGCGGTTTGTTTTGTAGCGACGTTCCTCTTTCTGATATAACTATTATTCAAGATATTGAAAGTACTAGTGGTAATGCTTTAATTAAAACGACCTTAATGGAGGATGACAATGATGGTATTCCTGCCGAATTAGAGGACATAAATAGTAATGGAAATTTAGAAGATGATGATACAGATAATGACGGTATACCCAATTATATTGACGCTGACGATGATGGTGATAACATTTTAACAAAGGATGAAGCTCCAGACCCAAATGATGATGGTGATCTAAGTGATGCACAAGACACCGATGGGAATGGTACTCCCGATTATTTAGATAAAGACGATGATGGTGATGGTGTTGATACCCGTGATGAAGAAAATGACTCTCAAGATAAAAATCCTGCTAACGATATTACCAATAGTGATGTGGGTGCTGATTATTTAAATCCAGATGTGGCTAGTACTGTAACAGCTACGGAATACAGAGATCATAATATTTCTCAAACTTATACGGTAACGCTTACTATTTCTAATTTTGATTTAACATTAATATCTTTAGATGTATTTGATTTTGGCATTTTGGATAGTAGCTTAATACCCAGTGACAAGAAAACAAGAAAAGGAACACCCGTTTTTAATTAGGCGCTACATTCTGGTAAATATATACCTCAGTAGCTCCTAATCCATATTTCTGGTAATTGGCCTCATAGAATTTCACATTATTATAGCGTCCAAATAAATATTCTAATTCTACTTTTAAAACGCCTTCACCGACACCGTGAATAAACACCATCTTTTGAATACGCTTAGCTATGGCAAAATCTAATTGACGCTTAGCCGTATCTAATTGCAGTGTCAATATATCGAATTTAGACATGCTTTTTGGTGACCTAACTAATTGATTAATATGTAAATCAACCTCCATAGTAGGCTCATATCTATCTTTTGCTCTCGTTTTAATTTGCTTCCTTTTTGAGAGCTGTTCTTTTTCTGAAACAATATCACTAATCGTTTTTTGCGAAAACAGTTCTTTTTTAAATGTATTACTTTCTTTATTTGTAACTAGTTCATCACTTTCAAAATCCAATAAAAAACCGTCTGTTGTTTCAACTGAGATGGTGTTCCCTGAAATTTGTTTTATAACCCCAGACAAATCTTCATCTATAACCAAAACAAAGTCACCTAATTTAAAAGACATAACTAGTCGTTTTCAGAATTATCAACTTCTTCTTCTCTATCCTGCTTACTTGGTATGCCTCTAGATATTCTATAAACTCCAATCATAAGTATAACAATACCTCCTATTAAAATATATTCATTTTGCTCCGTATCAGATTTTGCATATATGGCAACAATAGCTCCTAAAATGATTAATATATAATTAAAATACTTCATTAGTAATATGTCTTTTTACAGTCTGCAAATTACATTAAAAATTAGATTTTAAATAATCATTTCATCGTGATTATTTAAAGATTATTCCGCTTAAAAGCGTTTTATATCGATGAAATAACAATTTTTATAAAAAAATATATATATTTGCTATCCCAAATGTACATAACCTATTTAAGCCATGTTTAGTAGATCTGTTTTTTTTCTTCTATTAATAAGCAATTTTTCATTCTCACAATTATCAGTAAGAAATGATGCTTATGTTTTTATAAATGATGAAGTTGTCTTTGTTGAAGATGATATTAATCTAAATGAAACTAACAGCAGCATGTATCTGCGCAATGAGGCACAAGTGATTCAAGGTACCGGTGTGACCGGAAACTCCGGTGTTGGTGAACTAAGTGTTTATCAGGAAGGCAATGTAGGCGAATACGAATACAATTATTGGTGCTCTCCTATTGGCAGTAAAACCAGTAATAATGTAAATAACCCCTTTGGTGTGACGTTTCTTAATGATGTGACCGGCCTTATAACCTCAACACCTGCTACCGTTACCCATTTACCTGGATATAATGGCACGTCCAGCCCATTGGTCATTGAAGATTACTGGATCTGGAAGTATATTGCTTCTGATGAATATTCTGAATGGCAACATGTACGGGGTGCGACCAGCTTAAATCCTGGGGAAGGCTTTACCATGAAAGGTACTGTTGGATCTGGTGATGCACAACGATACGACTTTAGAGGAAAACCCAATAATGGTACCATCAGTGTGAGTGTTGATAATAACCAGCTTTCATTGGTCGGCAATCCATATCCCTCTGCCTTGGATGCCTTGGCTTATATACATGATCCACAAAATGCCGCCGTAATTACTGGTACTTTACAATATTGGGAACAAGATCCTAGTGTGAATTCTCACCACCTTAATAACTATGAGGGTGGATACGCCACTTATACCATTAATGCAGCGGGTACTGTAGAAACTTCTATATCTGCTGTATTTAATACCTATAATAATGATGGCAGTATTAATGTTGCCGGAACCGGAACCGGTAGTAAAACCCCTAGACGCTATATACCCATCGGACAAGGGTTTATGGTCGAAGGCACAGCTTTAGGTGTGGTTAGGGCAAAAAACAGCCATAGAATATATATAAAGGAAACACATGTTGACAGCGAGTTCTTTAAAAATTCGGATCCTAAAAACAAAGCAAAAAAAACCACCGATGGTTTTTCAAAGGTCCCCAGCGATTATAAGCGTTTTAGGTTAAATGTTGACTTTAATGATACCTATACAAGACAGCTGGTCGAAACTTTTCATGGTTCGGCTACCGATGGTTTTGATTACGGATTGGAATCTAAAATAAATGAAGGAGAGATCTTGGCTTCGGATGCTCTTTGGTCAATTGATGGAAAACCTTATCTGGCTGAGGCATTGCCTTTTGACCCTACGCTAAGAATTCCTTTGACTATTAAAGTAAATAAAGAAACTCCTATTAGAATTAGAATTGCAGATATTCAGAATTTTGAAAGTGATCAAGCTATTTATGTACATGACATAGAAAACAACACATTTGTAGATTTAAAATCTCAGGATTTTAATATCAATCTTGATACCGGTAATTACACGGATCGGTTTAAGATTGTTTTTGAGAAAAATAGTTTAAGCACTACTGAGGCTAATCTGGAGGACTTAAGGGTATTCCAAAACAACGCTATTGCTCAATTAAAAATTTCAAACCCGAATGCCCTAAACATAAAAGCCTTTAGCTTATTTGATGTTGCTGGTAAGCAGGTCCTCAACAAAAGAGTTCTTGATTCTAAAAAAGCATATACCCATTCCACAAAATCACTTAGCGATGGTATGTATATTGTACAAATAAACTTAGACAATAATCAGGTGTTTAACAAAAAGATTATAATTGCTAATAAAAATTAGAACCACCTTACTTACCTGATTGTTTGGTATATATCTAATCATTTTTCATATATTTAATTTTATTTTATAAATTTTTAAATATTATGGAAAACAAACCACCAAGACCTAGCAGTTATTTAGCCCTAGCCATTATAAGTACTATTTTATGTTGCTTACCCACTGGAATTGTTAGTATTATTTATGCTACCAAAGTTAATAGTACCTACGAAGATGGAAAATATGACGAAGCAAATAAAGCTTCAAAAAATGCAAAAATATGGGGTCTCATTTCTGTTGGAATTGCTCTTTTTGGGTGGATAATCTATATACTTATTTTTGGAGTAGCATTTTTAGGAGCGATTGGAAGTGCTCAATAAAATAAAGTACTTCACTATTATATTAATTATAGTAGCATTAATCTTTATTCCATATTTATATTATAATTACAACCCTTCGATATATAACATTTTCCCGAAGTGTCCTCTTTATTCTTTAACTGGAATATATTGTCCGGGTTGTGGAAGTCAAAGAGCAACACATCAATTCCTTCAGGGGCATATTCTTGATGGTATTAAACACAACTTTTTAATTATTCTATTAGTAGTTGTTTTATTATATGATGCTTCAATTAAACTCATCAAAATAGTTTTTAATAGAGCTTTTATAAACCTTTTACATGCCTCAAAAACCACTTATACTATATTAATAATAATTATTTTATTTTGGATATTAAGAAACATCAATTTATATCCTTTTACTATTTTAGCTCCATAAAACTATAAACGACACATGCGGGCTTTAGACGATTACATGTTACCTTGTTTAAATAAAAAACTTTTTGGGGTTGAATGCATGGGTTGCGGTTTACAAAGGTCTATTTCTTTAATTTTTAAGGGGCATTTTGTAGATGCTTTTTATATGTACCCTGCAGTTTATAGTTTAATTATCCTCTTTCTATGCATAGGACTAAATATTTTCTTTAAATTTAAACATTCCAATAAAATTATTGGTGCATTGGCTATAGTAACAGTAGCGACAATTATAATAAGTTATATCATTAAAATAATCAATTAAAATTTACAAATGGAACAACAAAAACTCAACCCAACAATTGTTTACGTATTAGCTATTTTAGGATTTTTATGCTGCTGTATCGGTGGATTAGGATTTATTCTTGCAGGTATTGCATTTATAATTGCTACCAGTAAATTAAACGCTGTAAAGCTTAACCCGGAAAACTACGATCCAAACAGTATTAAAGCTATGAATACAGCTAAAATTGTAGCTTTAGTCATATTAATAATAAACCTTTTGTATTTTATAATGACAATATATAGAATATATACTATAGGTTGGGATGAACTTATGCAACAGTCTCAAGAAATGATGGAGCAGTGGCAACAAAATCAGTAGCATACTATTTTTATAATATAAAAAAGCGCCCTTTTGGGCGCTTTTAAATAGATAAGTTTTCTTGAATAAAGAATTTCTATTTCTCAAATCCTTTAAGTGTTTTTACAATAATATTCGCACAATCCAGTAATTGTTCTTCATTCATTACTAAAGGCGGTGCAAAACGTATAATATTCCCATGCGTAGGTTTTGCCAATAACCCATTATCCCTTAATGCCAGGCAAATATTCCAAGCGGTATCACTATCTTCTTCTTCATTTATAAGAATAGCGTTAAGCAAGCCTTTTCCCCTAACTAAACTAACTATATTACTGGTTTCGATATATTTATTTAGCTCACTTCTAAATACATTTCCTAATATCTCGGCATTTTTAGCTAATTCTTCATCTCTTACCACTTCAAGAGCAGCTATAGCTACTGCTGCTGCTACCGGGTTTCCTCCAAAAGTACTTCCGTGACTACCAGGTTTAATAACATTCATAATAGCATCATTAGCTAAAACGGCAGATACAGGATATACACCTCCACTTATAGCTTTACCCAGAATTAAAATATCAGGTGTAACATTTTCATGATTTACAGCTAATAGCTTTCCTGTTCTGGCAATACCTGTTTGTACCTCATCAGCAATAAACAAAACATTATATTGTTCACAAAGTGCTTTTGCTTTAGTTAAATACCCCTCACTGGGAACATAAACCCCAGCTTCTCCTTGTATAGGCTCTACTAAAAAACCGCCAACATTTGGGTTATTTTGCAAAGCAGATTCTAAAGCCTTAAGGTTATCGTATTCAATTTTAATAAATCCATTGGTAAATGGCCCAAAGTTTTGACGTGCAACAGGATCGTTCGAAAATGAAATGATGGTCGTTGTACGTCCATGGAAATTATTCTCACAGACTATAATTTCTGCTTTATCTTCATCAATACCTTTTACTTCGTAAGCCCATTTTCTACATAGCTTTAAAGCCGTCTCTACAGCCTCTGCTCCTGTGTTCATTGGTAATAACTTATCAAACCCAAAAAATTCGCAAGCAAATTTCTCATATTTACCAAGCATATCGTTATGAAATGCTCTTGAAGTTAAAGTCAATGTTTGTGCTTGTTGCACCATAGCATTAACAATTTTTGGGTGACAGTGCCCTTGATTTACAGCAGAGTATGCAGAAAGAAAATCATAATATTGTTTTCCATCTACATCCCACACGTACACACCTTCTCCTCTGTTCAATACGACAGGTAATGGATGGTAATTATGGGCGCCATACTTGTTTTCTAATTCAATTAATTGTTGCGATGTTTGTTGTTCTAAAATTGCCATTTTAAAAAAATTTAAATATAAAAAATATGCAATTCCTACTGTACCTTTATTCTTTCGAAGAAACGAAAATTCAGCGTGGGAGAGAAATCATCCCCGGATAGGGGTGCAAGTTAGCAAATATTAATTGTATTATAAAACCTTACAGCCATTTCTATTTTGAAATTACCATAAAAAAAAGCTGTTTCAATTCTATAATTTTAATTTTGAAATTCAATTGGTATTATTCAGATATTCTACTTGAAAGTGATGATATCTGTAATTCCAAACGTTTAATCTCTCTAATTATAGCATTTTTATCCATTTGCATCCAAGCAAAAACCTTTAACATACTTACTCCTAGTAGAAATACCACACTTCCCAATCCCCATTTAATCATTTCGTTTGTAGCGTCTGTGTTAAAAAACTGAACAGTACAATACACGAATAGAAAAAAGAAAATTAAGGTTATAATATTCATAAAATACATAATCCATTTGTTTTTTCCTTGAAATAATCCGCCCAACATTTGAAGCACGTTTTGCTCATCTAATTTATCATAAAACTTAGCTTCTTCTTGAGTTAATGTTTCTTTTATTAATTTGTCTATGTCTTCCATATTTGTTTTCATAAATAATTTGTTTTTTCATTTCCATGAAGATGGAAATCTATTTGTTTTTTATTGTTAATTAATGTCAAATGTTATTCATTCTTAATCTTAATGACTAAGTTTAGTATCCATTTTGACTTCTTTATAATTCTTATCTTTTTAATCTTTCTTTTAATTTTTCTTTTAATTTTTCTCTGGCATGAAATAATCTTGATTTAGCTGTTCCAACAGATATATTTAAAGCGGCACTAATATCTTTTAACGAATAGTCATAAATATAAAACAATTGAATAACCGTTTGTTGATGTTCTGGTAATTGTTTAATAGCTTTTAAAAGTGTTTTCTTTAATGATTCATCTCTATCATCAATATCAATTATAGTTTCCTGCTCATATTTATAATCTTCTAAAGACTCTCTTATCCGCTTATTAGCATTAAGTCTGTCTACAGATTTAATATATACAATCCGTAAACTCCAGGCTCCAAAACTTTCTGGATCTTGCAAACTATCTATTTTATCTATAATCGTTTTCCAACAATCTTGCGCGATATCTTTAGCTACATCAGCATCTTTTACCAACCAATAAGCTTTTTCGCAAAATGATTTATGCCACCTTTTAACCAACTCTGTAAGTGCATTAGCATTTCCAGAAAGGTATTGCTTTACCAGCAACGCATCTATTGTTTTATCTTTCCTCAATTAGATATCGTTTATGAAGCTTTTTACTTTTCTTGTACTTAATCATTCTTAGAAACTTAACCCAAAAATTATAAGTTATTTCTTTTTTTTCTGCTGAAAATTGATTTTCTAATTTATCAAAAGCATCTTCAATTAAAGCATCATGCAACCACCTTATTATAAATAACCAATAATAAGTAACAACTCCAGAAGTTTTCATTTTAATAATATGAATTATCTCAACCTTTGAATTATTTAATTCATTAATTTTAAACTCATGAGTTCCATTAAAACCTTTATTAATAAATTTAAATACAATTCCGTCAGTATAATTGGCACTAACAACAGTATATCTTATAGGTCCATGCCCTCCTTTTGATCCCATTTTTAATCCGCTTTTAAAACGAATAGCTGGCCATTTTTCATAAGGCCAAATTTTATCATCTTTGGTTGATAAACTATCAAGTAATTTATAGACTTCTTGCTTTGACTGATTAATGATTCGCTTATGTATATTTAAAACCTTCATACTATAAAGACAGTAAAAATCATAAAAGGTTCATTTTATTTTAAGGAGAAATAAATTTCCTTTAAAGTTAATAGAAATAAAGCGACATTTATTTGTTGCTATTATTATTTTTGCAGCATGTCTAGAAGAAAAGCAAAAAAACAAGTTTTTGAACAAGTAGAAGTTATTGATGCTGGAGCTAAAGGAAAAACGATAGCCAAAGCACCAGATGGGAAAGTAATCTTTCTACCAAATGCTGTTCCTGGTGATGTCATCGATGTACAAACTTTTAAAAAACGTAAGGCCTACTATGAAGGCAAAGCTATTGCGTTTCATAAATTATCAGATAAAAGAACGGAACCTGAGTGCGAACATTTCGGTACCTGTGGCGGATGTAAATGGCAAAATATGGCCTACGAGCATCAATTGTTTTACAAACAAAAAGAAGTTACTAATAACTTAACGCGTATAGGGCATATTGAACTCCCCGAAATTACACCTATCTTAGGGGCTTCAAATCAATATTTCTATAGAAATAAAATGGAATTTTCTTTTAGTGATAGCCGATGGCTAACCATAGAAGAAGTACAATCTGATGAAGATTTAGGTGATAGAAATGCTCTAGGATTTCATATTCCAGGCATGTGGGATAAAATCCTAGATTTAAACAAGTGTCATTTACAAGCAGATCCTTCTAACGCCATTAGAAATGCGGTTAAACAATTTTCTATTGAAAATGAATTAGAGTTCTTCAATACACGAAATCAAACAGGGTTGTTAAGAACCATGATGATTCGTACATCCAGTACGGGTAATATTATGGTAATGGTTCAGTTTTTTAAAGAAGACATAGCAAAACGCAAATTATTATTAGATTTTATTGCTGATACATTTCCGCAGATAACCTCATTACAGTATGTTATTAATGGAAAGGCAAACGATACTATTTACGACCAAGACGTGATTTGCTATAAAGGTACGGATCATATTTTTGAAGAAATGGAGGGATTAAAATTTAAAATTAATGCCAAGTCATTTTATCAAACTAATTCAGATCAAGCTTTTGAGTTATATAAAATCACAAGAGATTTTGCTGAATTGACCGGGAACGAACTGGTTTACGATTTATATACAGGTACTGGCACTATAGCTCAATTCGTTGCAAAAAAAGCAAGTAAAGTTATTGGTGTAGAATCTGTTCCAGATGCTATAACTGCAGCAAAAGAAAATGCACAATTAAATAATATAAATAACGTTGAATTCTATGTTGGAGATATGAAACAGGTTTTTAATGATGTATTTATAGAAACACATGGTCAACCAGATGTTATCATAACCGATCCACCTCGTGATGGGATGCATAAAGATGTGGTGCAACAAATATTAAACATCGCGCCTAAAAAAGTAGTTTATGTAAGTTGTAATAGTGCTACTCAGGCTAGAGATTTAGCATTAATGGATGCGACGTATAAAGTAATAAAAACGCAAGCAGTAGATATGTTTCCACAGACATTTCATGTTGAAAATGTGGTACTACTTGAAAAGCGATAAATATGTTGTTGAATCGATTAATAATTTCTAAAAATGATTATATATTAGTCAGAAATATAATTGAAAACAATGCATATGTTAAATCCCTTGAGGAACGCTAACTCTAAAATTAAGGGATAAGTAAATAAACGTATACAAAAAAATTAATGAGAAAAAGAAGCCTAGTACTATTCGTCATCATAACTATATGTTATATTAGTTGTGAGCGTGACGATATCTGTCCAAGTAGTACGCCTACTACTCCAAGATTAATCATTGATCTTCTAGACGTCAATAATGCTGATAATAAAAAGCGTGTTTTTGATCTAGTTGTCGTTGGTGTTGGTGTTGCCGATGATGCCATTTTAGCCGATTACAATTTTGACGACACAGACAATCTCGTACTTCCATTAAAAACAAATGAAAATACCACGCAATATAGGCTTATAAAAGAAGCCACAGTAAATGATGCTGGTACACCTGATGATACAAGTGATGATTTTATTGATGGCAATTATGATCTTATTACTATCAATTATAGCCGCGAAGAAGTTTATGTATCAAGAGCTTGTGGCTATAAAACTATTTTTAAAAATGTGACACTTAATCTGGACGCAAGTGACACAGACCCTTGGATAATATCTAGACAACCCGTAACCGATAACCAATCTGTAGAAGATGAAGCAGCAGCGCACTTTACAATGTCTCATTAGTAGTTTTGTATGTATACTCCTTTTCTGTGTGTCTGTAAACGCACAAAACGATAGCATTATTAGCACACCTAACGACTCCATAAAAGTAAAATTGAAATATGGACTTCGCGTAGGTGGCGATATTGGGAAACTAATTCGTTCGTTTGTAGACGATGAATATAGTGGATTTGAAATTTCTGCAGATTACAGGCTAAAAAAACGCCTATATATTGCAGGTGAAATTGGAATAGAAGAAAAAAATACTGTTAACGAATATTTAGACATTACAAGTAAAGGCTCTTATATTAAAGGAGGTATAGACTATAATATGTACCAAAACTGGTTAAATATGGATAACATGATTTATTCTGGTTTTCGCATAGGAGCAAGTTCTTTTAGTCATGATTTAAACAGTTTCAATGTTTACAGTACAAATCAATATTGGGGAGAGCAATTTTCTTCGGTTGAAAAACAAGAATTTAGTGGCCTCACTGCATTGTGGGTAGAAATTATTTTAGGAATAAAAGTGGAATTATTTAATAATTTATATCTAGGGCTAAACGCACAACTTAAAATATTAGCTAGTGAAACGGTTCCAGATAATTTTGAAAACGTTTACATCCCAGGATTTAACAAAACCTATGACAGTAGTGGTATTGGTACAGGGTACAGTTATACACTATCTTACCGTATTCCTCTTTTTAAGAAATAGGGTTGATATAAAGAACTTTCTTCTTAAATTATTTTCTACTACTTAATTCATCCCTAGTGTGAAAACCTTCTGGAATATTTTTGAGTATCTCCACCTGCGGCTAGCCCTACACCACGCTAAGGCGTTGTTTTGCATTTAGACTGTATTCAGTTTTACCAGTAATAAATTGAGAATGAATGACGACACACAGAAAACATATATAAAAAGAATAAATATTGCCATTGAGTATATTGAAAATAATTTAGCTAAAGAATTATCGCTAGAACTATTATCAAAAAAGGCTTGTTATTCCCCATTTCATTTTCATAGACTTTTCAAGTTTATAACTGGCGAAACTATTAATGCATTTATTAGCAGAAAAAGAGTTGAAAAAGTCGCAGCCATTCTGCTAGTCGGAACCAATGAATCTATAACCGAATTAGCTTTTAGGTACGGCTTTGGTAGTGGTAATTCTTTTTCTAGAGCATTTAAAAAGTTTTATGGTGTTAGCCCCCTATCGTTTATATCTAAAGGTAAAATTAGCAAGATTGGTGTAGATACAAAGTCGATTGAAAAATATATTTGTCAAATTGATAATACCTTAAATTGGATTAAAATGAATGGACAAATAGAAATAAAAAAGCTTTCTGATATGTCGCTTATTGGCATGACTCATATTGGTGAATTTGATAAGATCGGAGATACTTATGAAAAGTTGGCAAAATGGATGGCAACAAAAGACATTCTAAATGTTCCAAATCTAAAAGCCGTAACCGTATACCACGACAATCCTAGAATTACCGATCCTTCAAAAGTGAGACTGAGCATTTGTTTTACTACAAATGGAGATGTTAATATAGAAAGCCCTATAAAACAGGTTGACATTAAAAAAGGATATTATGCCGTAGGTCATTTTGAAATAGCACCAGAGTTTTTTTCAAAGGCTTGGGATAGTATGTGCGTGTGGGTAGTAGAAAATGGCTATGAATTTGAAGATGGTCATTATTTTGAGTTATATCACAATGATCATAGAACACACCCCGAACATAGATTTATAGCTGACATTTGTATCCCTATTAAAAAACCCCAATCTGTCAATAAGCATTCCCATAAAAAAGCAGAACACCCCCGACCCGATAGTGACAACTTAATACATTATAGAAAACAAATTGAAAGGGGGGATCTACAAAAAGACTATAAAAAATTACTATCGTATATAAAAAGGTTGAGAACTCATTTTATAAAAGAATATCCTATAGATTATAAAGTAGGTAGCATTTATCAAGGCCATATGGATTTTTCATACTTTCCTTTTACGCCACTTTCATTGAAAAGTCAAAAATTAAAAATCGTGATCATTTTTAATCATGTGAAAATGCGATTTGAAATTTGTTTAGCTGGACAAAACAGACAAATTCAAAAAAAATATTGGAATATATTTAAAGACAGTGATTGGAATAAATATCATATCCCTCCCAATATGGAAGGTTTTTCAATTGTTGAACACATATTAATGGAAAATCCCGATTTCAATAATTTTAGTACTTTGAATCAACATATCGAAACCGAAACAATGAAATTCATCAAAGATATTGTGGACGTTCTTGATGTTTAATTAAAAATGAATAATGGACAATAGATAATGGATAATTAAAAATGCTGCTACAAATTCAATACCTATTTTTCTTAACCCCTAATTCCTAACACCTACTAAAACAAAATAAGATTCCTGCTGTAGTTTATCTTGAGCGAAAACGAAAGACAGGAATACTATTTCATATATTTCCCTTTCTTACTACCTTCATACATCACATATTTAACCAAACGAGCCTCAAGTTTGGCATTAAATAACTGTATTTTTCGTGAGGGTCTTAACCCAACATGCTTTAAAGCATCCAAATTAGAAGTAATAAACCAAGCATCAGTACCTGGATAGTTTTGTTTAAGCGTGTCTCCTATATGACTATAAAACTCCTGCATGTCTATGTTTAAACGCTCACCATATGGTGGATTAAATACCATATGCAATTTCTCTTCTCCGCCTTTTTGGGTTTTAAAGAAATCTTCGTGTTTAACTTCTATAAAATCTTCTAATTGCGCGTTCTTTACATTGTCCTTAGTTTTTGCAACCGCACTTGGTGCTTTATCATATCCAATTATTTTATGATGAAAGTCTCGAGTTTTTTTAAGAAGCGATTCTTCTATTTTTTCAAATAATTCCACATCCCAATCCTGCCAACGCTCGAAAGCAAATTCTTTACGCATCAAATTAGGTGGAATATTACAAGCTATCATGGCCGCTTCAATGAGCATCGTACCGCTACCACACATAGGGTCCATAAAATCAGTTTGTCCATCCCAACCCGACAACATAATCAACCCTGCTGCTAACACTTCATTTATTGGTGCTATATTAGTAGCTGTCTTATAACCTCGTTTATGTAAGGAATCTCCCGAAGAATCTAAAGATATGGTACATTGACGTCTATCTATATGTACGTTAATTTTTAAATCAGGAAATTTTAAATCAACATTTGGACGTTGCCCTGTAGTGTCGCGAAACTTATCTACAATAGCATCCTTCGTTTTTTGAGCTATATACAAAGAATGTGAAAACAAATCGGAATGAATAGTGGCATCAACCGCCAAAGTCCCTGTGGGTTTCAAATAATTATCCCACTGCATAGCATAAATTTTATCGTATAAATCTTTTTCGCTATTTACGGTAAATGAATGAATAGGTTTTAAAATTTTAATGGCCGTACGTAAACCTAAATTAGCCTTGTACATAAACCCCTTATCTCCTGAAAAGCTAACATTTCGAACACCTTTCTTTACATCTTGTGCGCCCAATTGTGTCAGTTCGTTTGCTAATAATTCTTCGAAACCAAATAAAGTTTTGGCGACCATTGTGAAATTTTCTTCCATTTTTTCCTACTACTTGCTATATACCTGAACTGGTTTAAACTTTTAAGGTTAAAGCGAAAATTAGACATTTTGTGACCAATTGAAGGCTTTTATTTGTTGCATAGCATCGCTATGGAACTACTAAAAAACAAAAAGTGGGTGCAAAAGGGCCATTTTTTAGCCAATTATAAAAGTTTAAACGAGTTCAATTTATTTGCTTGCAAAAATAGCGTAATTTTGTGTTAAATTAATGTTAATATGGATTAGGTTAAGGGATACAGAGACATCTTTTTAAAGAAAAAGATAAGGCGAAATATTTATATTCATGAGTTCTCAGATATAAATATGAAACCGCAAATAAAAACCTGAACTTGTGTTGCTAAACAATACAAGGAAACCAACCACCAAAAAAGAATATGATAACAAATACAACGAATTGGTTTACTTCTTGGTTTGACACACCATTTTACCATATTTTATATAAAGATAGGGATGATACCGAAGCACATGCATTTATGGATACCCTTACTAGTTATTTAAATATTCCTGAGCTCGGAACTATTTTAGATTTGGCTTGTGGAAAAGGGAGACACGCGGTTTACTTAAACACTTTAGGGTACCATGTAACAGGTGTAGATTTAAGTGAAAATAGTATTAGACACGCTAAACAATTTGAAAACGATACGTTGCATTTTGAGGTTCATGATATGTGTAAGCCTTACAATAAGCAATTTGATGCGGTTTTTAATTTGTTTACAAGCTTTGGGTATTTTGATAAAGATGAAGATAACCTAAACACCATTAAAGCGATAAAAGCTGATTTAAATAATTTTGGTTTTGGAGTGATTGATTTTATGAATAGTGAATTTATAATTGATAATTTAGTGCCTGAAGAAATTAAAACGGTTGATGCTATTGATTTTAATTTAAAACGTTATGTAGAAGACGGTTATATAGTAAAAGATATTTCTTTTTCTGTTAATAATGAAGATTATAATTTTCAGGAGCGTGTAAGAGCATTTACGCTTGATGATTTTGAAAAATTATTTAAAAAAGCTAATGTACATTTGCTAGATGTTTTTGGTGATTATAAATTGCGTAAGTTTAATGCGAAAACATCAGAACGTTTAGTAATGATTTTTAAATAGCCTACAATTGGCATTAAAACACTTTTTGAGTATTTATATACATGAATAATTATCTTTTACCTTTTTATGCTGTTATTTTAGGCGTACTAATAGCTAGCCTTACCAAAACAAAGAAATCTTGGAATACTAAGCTTCTACTCTCTTTCAGTGGTGCATTTTTACTAGCCTTGACACTTTTCGAACTGTTACCTGAGGTTTATAATCATTTAGAGACCAAACTAACTGGTCTTTATATCATGTGTGGTATTTTACTGCAAATCATTTTAGAATTATTCTCTAAAGGTGCCGAACATGGGCATGTACATATACATAAGGACGGAACAGCTTTTCCCTGGTTACTATTTATTAGTTTATGTATTCATAGTTTTTTAGAAGGTTTTGCAATCCACGAACACAACGATATGGTTTATGGTGTATTAATACATAAAATACCAATTGCTACCTTGATTAGTATGTTTTTATTTCAGTCTAATTACAGTAAAATACAGATTGGGATCTTTCTAATTATTTTTGCTTGTATGACGCCTTTAGGAACTGTTATTTCTCATACTTCTGAAACGGTCGCTAGCTTTGCACATGTTATTAACGCCATTGTTATTGGTATCTTTTTTCATATTTCTACAACGATTCTATTTGAAAGTAGTGACGGACATAAATTTAATTTATCGAAATTTATTGCTATTATTCTAGGTGTTGGTATTGCTTATTTGATATGAGTTTTGGGTGTTAGGTGTTAGGTGTTAGGTGTTAGGTGTTAGGTAAAATAAATATTCGTGAATTCATGGCAACATTTTTAATTATTCATTTTTTTAATTTTTATCTATTCAAATTTGTTTAGTAAAGAAGAATCACGACAATTACGACAAGAGTTTTGGACTAGTTTTGGAAAATCGTTTCCAAGGAAATGGGTTTTATACAATACAAAACTAAAAGGTTTAAGCTTCAAATTTCATTTTGACAACAAAAATGCTTTGGTGGCTTTAGATTTAGAAGACGATCTTGAAAACCGAATTAAATATTGGGAAAAACTTCAAGCCTTAAAATCCATTCTTTTAGACGAATTTCTTCCTAATGCTATTTTTAGCGAGGCGTACTTTTTAGATAATGAAAAAGAAATTTCTAGAATTTATGTACCTTTAGAACAGAAAGTATCTATTCATAATAAAAATACATGGCGTGATGTTATGGAATTTTTCAATAAAAACATGAACGCTTTTGAAGCCTTTTTTGAAGAATATAAAGATGTCATTGAGGGATGATTATATCGTTTTTACCATTTGATAATCATCCATCACAAACCCATTACCAATATCTGTAACTAAAGGGCCTATATTGGCAAATCCCAATTTCTCATAAGCTTTAATAGAATTGGTATTATTTATATTTACAGTAAGTCTGATACTTTTTAATTCATAGTCTTCTGCTTTTTCTTCAATAAATGCCATAGCAGCTTTACCTATCTTCTTGCCTCTATAAACGCTTAAAATATAAATTTTACTTAAAAATAATGATTCTACTTCCTTTTTAACCGAAATGTAACCAACAGGGGTTTTATCAAAAGTCATTAAAAAATATTCAAATCCATTTGCTACCTGCTCTTCAATGGCTATTGCAGATTGATACTTACTGAGCATATAATCGATCTGCTGTTTCCCTACTATCGGAATATAATGTTCTCTCCAAATAACATCTGCAAGTTTTGCTATTTGCGAATAATGATTCTTTGTATTAGCAATAATAATCTCTACCATATAAATCTTTGAATTAGTAATTCAAATTAAACAATAAAAGATGAGATAATAGCATTTCGATACGCTTTAAAAACACCGTTCATCGAAAAATAAAGTATTTTATCTATCTATTTGAATATATTTAAAGTCTAATTTTTAAAAATTAACGTAACTAAAAATAAAACACCAGCCTCCAATATGAAAAAACACTTACTTTTCTTTTTTCTATGCTTTCCATATTACTTTTTTTCTCAACAATATTCAAACTATTTGGGTGCAGGACATAGTAACGGCATTACCGTAACTTCCAGCAGCGAACAAAGTCGTACAAATTGGAGAGAAACTGCCAACGGCGTCAATACCGTTAACGGTCATGGTTTAGATGCACGCTTATTAGAAACATCCAGATTCTTAGCACAAGCAACTTTTGGAACTAATTTAGATTATATTAAATCTGTTGCAAAAAATCCGTTTGAAGACTGGATTGATTCTCAATTTGACATTAATAGTCCATCCATGGGACAAATGACCACTGATATTTATAATCAGGCACTTGTCATTTTTATTGCCAATGGTGGCAATCATAAAGATTACAATGGTCCAGATGATCATCATTTTAATTACGCATGGTGGCAATCTAATATTGGAAATAATGATTTATTAAGACAAAGAATAGCTTTAGCATTAAGTGAAATACTCGTAATTTCATGGGATTCTAATCTGAATGACTACGGTGTAGGATTGGGAGACTATTATGATGTTTTAAAAGATAACGCCTTTGGAAATTTTAGAGACCTACTATTAGAAGTCACTTTACATCCAATGATGGGAGGGTACTTGAGCCATTACAACAACCCAAAAAGTGATGTAGATAGAAACATTCATCCGGACGAGAATTTTGCAAGAGAAATTATGCAATTATTCACAATTGGGTTATACGAACTTAATCCGGATGGTAGCTATGAGCTGGATGGAAATGGTGATAGAATTCCAACTTACGACAATGACAATATAAAAGAATTCGCCAAAATATTTACTGGGCTTGGGACTGCAGAAGTTGAGCAAAATGAATATGATGTGGTTGCAGATTTTGGAGCTGGTTTTCAATATGCCAGAAAAAACATCCCTATGGTTATGTATGACGAATGGCATGAACCCGGAGAGAAGAAGTTATTAAATGGGCAAATAGTTCCTAGCGGACAATCTGGAATGAAAGACATTGAAGATGCTGTAGATAACCTATTTAATCATAAAAATACAGGGCCTTTTATTGCTTTACGATTAATTCAACAACTTGTAAAATCTAATCCATCATCTGCTTATATATCAAGAATTAGTAGTGTTTTTAACAATTACAATGGCGTTAGAGGTGATATGAAGGCTGTCATTAAAGCTATTTTATTAGATGAAGAAGCAAGGAGTTGTAGTTGGGTTGACGATCCTAGTAATGGCAAATTGATTGCACCAATGATTAGATATTTTAATGTAATCAGGCAAATAGATTTGGATAACAAAAATGGTCTAAACTGGAATTTAGGAAGAAGTTTTTTTAGATCTACTGGTCAATTACCACTGGGGTCTCCAAGTGTTTTCAATTTTTATTTACCAGAATATGTTCCCAACTCTGAATTTACAAATGCAAATTTAAAAGGTCCGGAATTCGAAATACATACTTCTGCCTCAAGTTTAGCTTATCTAAACGAAGTAAACTCTTGGACAAATACGAATCGCTCAATACTACAAACCCGGAATTTAGGTCTTAAAGACACGCCTTTAGATTTTGAAAAATTGAAGTATTATGCACAAGACGGAGAGGTACTTGTAAATATGTTGGATAAACTATTTACTCGTGGACAACTTTCTGATGAAACGAAACGAATAATAGTCGACGCCATTGAACCTATAAAAGGGCAAAATGAAAATACCGATTATATGCATAACCGAGTAAGAATGGGACTGTTTTTAATTTTAACAAGCCCGGATTATGTTATACTAAAATAACACAAATGGCAAAACATAAAAACAATATATCAAGACGAAAATTTTTAGGACAATCATGTGCTGCACTTGGTTACACAACCATGTTTTCATCATTAATTAATTTAAAAGCCATGGCCGCTACGGCTATGAATAATTCATCTGTTATTTCTGTAGGCGGCGATTATAAAGCTTTGGTTTGTTTAAACCTAGGTGGTGGTAACGATTCTTTTAACATGCTCATTCCAAGAGGAAATAATGAGTATAGTGAATATACCACTACCCGATCAAACTTAGCCATACCACAAAATCAAATCCTACCAATCAATCCAAATACATCAGATGGCAGAGCTTTTGGCCTCCATCCATCAATGCCAAATATGCAGCAATTATTCGATAATAATAATCTGGCATTTCTTTCTAACGTAGGAACCCTTATAGAACCTTCAACGAAATTAGATATTAAGGACAAGGTTGTTACAACCCCTTTAGGTTTATTTTCTCATTCAGATCAAACTCAACAGTGGCAAACAGGAAGACCTCATGAAAGAACTAATATAGGATGGGGTGGTCGAATTGCGGATTTAGTGCAATCCATGAACTCCAATGAAAATATATCAATGAATGTGTCATTAGGAGGAAGCAATACATTTCAAAGAGGTGATGAAATAATACCTTATGCCATAAGAACTAGTGGAAGTATTGGAATTAATGGTTATGGAAGAGAAAACGGTTTCGATCAACTAAAAACGCAAGCTTTAAATTCTATGTTAGAGCGGGATTATCAAGATATTTTTAAAAACACCTATAAAAACACTATAAAATCTTCTAATGATTCTAGTATACAGTTTCAGGAAGCTGTAGATGGAGTTCCTGAATTTAGCACCATAATTCCTGAGGATAACAATTTAGCAGAGAAATTAAGAATGGTTGCAAAAACCATTGCAAGCAGAGACCTTTTAGGCTTTTCCAGACAAACATTTTTTGTTGATGCTGGCGGTTGGGACCATCATGATGAATTACTGGTAAATCAAGCAAATAGGTTAGCTGAAGTAGATGCCGCATTAAAATATTTTAATAGTGTTATGACTGAATTAAATGCTAATGATTGTGTAACATTATTTAGTATCTCAGATTTTGCAAGAACGCTTACATCAAATGGAAATGGAACAGATCATGCCTGGGGAGGTAATGCTTTTATGATGGGCGGTGCTGTACAAGGAAAAGAAATATATGGAGATTATCCCGTTTTAGCATTAGGCAGTGATGTTGATCTTCGAAAAAGTGGGGTTATGATACCAACAACTCCGGCAGATCTCTATATGGCAGAATTAGCATTGTGGTTCGGAGTTTCTCCTTCAGATCTTACAACTATTTTCCCAAACTTATCTAATTTTTACGATACTAACTCCGGTACGCCTCCAATTGGCTTTATGAACATGATATGATGAAAAAACAATACATACACATACTAATTATTTTTATACTTATTTCACCAACAATAAGCGCACAATGCCATCAGGACAGGCATAGCACAAGCTGGTTTGACGGTTGGGTATCTTGTGAAAAATCGCAAAATCCAAATTCAATATACGGACAAACACATTGGATTATGTATGATTTTGGATATGAGTACGAATTAAAAGAATCTAAATTCTGGAATGCTAACGAGCCAAAGAATCTTAATTACGGGATCGATGATTATAATCTAGATTATTCATTAGATGGTGTTACGTGGACAAATTTAGGGGCTTTTAAAATGGAACAAGGGTCTGGTTTATCTACTTATGAAGGCAGCGAAGGTCCTGACTTTGATACGACTAAAGCGCGATATGTACTCATTACCCCCACTTCCAATTTTGGAGGAGATTGTTATGCATTAAGTGAAATGAAAATCAATATTACAGATCCTTTCGATCTCATTGCTGAAGAAAACGGATTTAACGCCTTAGCATACCCTAATCCTTTTGTTAATAAGATAAGCCTTAGAATTGCATCTATTGATCAAACTAATCCCATAAATTATACATTATATGATATGCTAGGAAGACCTATAAACTATGGCAGTATAACTATTATTGAAGACACCGAAATTTATGAGTTACCAATAAATGGCAATGCGCTATCTGTAGGTATGTATATTATAAATGTGGAGCAAAATAAAAATAAACGCGCTTTCAAAATTATAAAAAGCAAATAACTGCTTACTACAGCTGAATACTGCTACCCAAGTTCGACTAAATCACATAAAAGTAGATCATAAAAAAATGAAAAACAGCACCTGCTAAAACAAATAGGTGCCAAATAACATGATTGAATGGTATTTTTTGAATCGCATAGAAAACAATCCCAACCGTATAGGATAGTCCCCCTAAAAACAGGAATAATACACCGTCACTACCTATATTATCAGACAAATTTGGAAAATCGAATATAATAAGCCATCCCATTATCAAATAAAGACCTGTAGAAAAAACCTCGAAACGTCCTGTAAAAAACAATTTTAAAACAATCCCAAACGCTGCAATCCCCCAAACAATCCAAAAGAGCTCCCATCCAAAACTCTTATGTAGCGCAATTAATAAAACGGGGGTATATGTACCTGCAATAAGTAAGTAGATACTAATATGGTCTATAATTCTAAAATAATGCTTTCGACGCTTTTTTTTTACAGCATGATATAGTGTAGATGCAGAGAATAATATAATAATTGAAATACCATAAACGATAATACTAAAGAGGCTCCAATTGGTTTTTTGGTTATCAAAAACAATTAGAAGTATTAATGCTACAATACCAAATAATACGCCTACAGCATGCGTGGCAGCATTTAGTTTTTCTTCAAAAAGAGTTTGAATACGCATTAATTTATGGATCCTTAACAGGCAACCATTTATCGGTTAAGTCATAAAAATCAAATTCAATAGCAGATTTTTGACGTTCTAAACGACCATTTTGAAAGTTGCGTAGTAAGATATCTTCAATTAAATAATCTTCTTTTACATGTACAGGGTCAAATTCCCTCTTTAATGAAATATCGAACATGCTCGCGGTAGTATTATACCAAAATGCCCGCCAACCACTACGCAGTTCCTTTATTAAATTGAATGCTGTAGTACCTGTTTGCCTGTGAATTAATTTAATCAGTATTTGTCCCTCAGTACGAGTCAGTTTTTTTAATTCCTCAGAAAACTCACCTTCTATATATTTTTGAATACGCTTAGTATACCGTTTTTTTTCACGATTTCTTTTAAGTGTTACCAAATGTTTATTCATAGAATCTAAACGTTCAGCAGCCATTTTTGCATATGGATATACTTTCATTGTTTTCCTTCTAAGAATTAAATATCCAATACGTTCTTTTTTAGTATCAAAACTAAGCTTATGTAAAAGCCTCACCTCTTTTAAGTCGATAGATGTTCTTGGAATAGAATCGCCTTCAATGATAAGATACTTAACAGCCAGAGAATCTTGTACAACATGATCCTCCTGTGCAAAGAGTAAAATTGGGAATACTAAGAATAAATATTTAAAACAGTTCATCAATATACCGGAGCTTCGATATTTCAAATTTACTAATTTACACCGTTTAAAACATTTTTTTTCTATTTATATTACTATTTTAGTGCAAATTTTTTTATAAATGACGAAGAAAAGCATTCTAAATGGGAAGTCTATGGACTTTTTAGAAAAATACCTAAACAATGCAGCTCCTACAGGTTATGAGTGGACCGGGCAAAAATTGTGGATGGATTATTTAAAACCGTATGTAGATGAATTTATAACGGATACTTATGGTACTGCCGTTGGCGTTATAAATCCTAAAGCAAAATATAAAGTAGTTATTGAAGGACATGCCGATGAAATTTCATGGTATGTAAACTATATTTCGGACAACGGATTAATTTATGTAATTAGAAATGGTGGTAGCGATCATCAAATTGCACCAAGTAAAATAGTTAATGTACATACAAAAAAGGGTATTATAAAAGGTGTTTTTGGATGGCCTGCTATCCATACACGTAATAAAGCCAAAGAAGAAGCTCCAAAACCAGATAATATTACTATTGATGTTGGTGCAAAAGACAAAGAAGAAGTCGAGAAAATGGGAATTCATGTGGGATGTGTTATCACCTACCCTGATGAATTTCATATTTTAAATGATGATAAATTTGTTTGTCGTGCTTTAGATAACCGTATGGGTGGTTTCATGATTGCCGAAGTAGCACGTTTATTAAAAGAGAATAAAAAAGAACTTCCCTTTGGCCTCTATATTACAAATTCGGTACAAGAAGAAATAGGCTTACGTGGCGCAGAAATGATTACACACACCATTAAACCAAATGTGGCGATTGTTACCGATGTCACTCACGATACGACGACCCCCATGATAGAAAGAAAAAAAGAAGGACATCTTGAAATTGGTAAAGGCCCTGTTATAGCTTATGCACCTGCAGTACAGCAAAAACTACGTGATTTAATTACTGAAACTGCAGAGGATAAGAAAATCCCTTTTCAACGCTCTGCCCTATCTCGTGCAACAGGAACAGACACAGATGCTTTTGCTTATAGCAATGGTGGTGTAGCTTCTGCATTAATTTCACTTCCACTCCGTTATATGCATACCACAGTAGAAATGGTACATAAAGATGATGTAGAAAATGTTATTAAACTAATTTATGAAACACTGCTTAATATAAAAGACGGTGAAACGTTTAGTTATTTTGAATAAAATACATTTTATCCATGAATACATTAAAGTTCTCTTTTTAGGGCAACTTTAATGTATTTTAATTATTGAAAGTTTGTCATTATTTCTTGCTAATAAAATGGCTTTTGTATTCCCAATAGTTATAAAAGCTGCGTCTTTTATATCACCATTAGCCCATAAATTTGTTTTAGAATTAGCAAGAATCTTATAATCATTAAGACTATTTCCTATAAGCAAAGTACCATAATTAGCATCATTTCGTGGTGTTTCTACTTCTGAACCGTAAAGATTTCCTAATAAAAGAATATCCTTTGTCTCATCCTTATTAAAATCATCAATAAGTATTTTATTTACTGAAGATAATTGGGCTTTGTTTTCAAAAGGTTCAAATTGAAATATGCCCTTTTTATTTTTTAATATTGCTGAGGCAAAATAGGTCGCTTTGTATACGATTCCTTCATTCAGTTTGTCGCCATAAATATCATTAATACTAGCTGAACCAAAACCATTATATGTTTTAAACTTCTCTTTAACAAAGGGCATTTGTCCAGAAGTACATTCCCGCCCTCTTACAGGAAAAACTGTATTTCCCTGACTATAACCTAAAACAATATCGTCTGTGTTATTTTCATCAAAATCATTGATATACATATAAAAAGGTTTATAAAAAGTCGCTTTGTATTTATAATTTAAACCTAGATTTCCTGCAATTATATCCAAATCACCATCATCATCAATATCGTTTACTTCAATAGAACTCCACCAACCAATATGCTCAGACAAACCGTAAGCTTTTGATTTATTTTTAAAAATCCCAGACTCGTTTATATACAATTCTATGGAACCCCATTCGTTAGCAATTAGTAAATCACTATTCCCATCTTTATCCATATCTGTCCAAACAGAAGCTGTAATCATTGTATGCTCTAACATCTCAGGGATTATGGTTTTAGTAACATCATTAAAACTTATAGAACCGTTGGAAGATGTATTTTCAAGTAAATAGCTTTTAGTTGGGCGTCCATAAAAACCGGGGGTTACTCTCCCTCCTATAAAGAGGTCTATATCACCATCATTATCAAAATCTGCAGGAGATACTCGCAAACCACTTGATGTTATTTTTGGTAAGGCTTTTGTATTTTTTATAAAATTCCCCGAACCTTTATTTTCGTATAATCTATCAGCATAATAATTATTATTTGGTTCATTTTCACTACCGCCGCTAATAACATATAGGTCCTGATCTCCATCATTATCAGCATCAAAAAATACAGCGCCTACATCTTCATAGTTCTTATCTGAAATAAATGTTTTACTACTTTTTGAGAATTTACCTGATGCATTTTGCAAATACAAAGCACTTGAATACCCTTTAGCGCCCCCTATAAAAAAATCTTCTAAACCATCTCCGTTTATATCAGCCACAGCAAGAGCAGGCCCCAATTGAGACATGCGATGTGGTAATAATGTTTCGTTTTTAAAATCATCAAAATTATTTTCTTTATGCCTAAAATTTACTCCTGATTGATTAGTGATATCTGTAAACAAACCTTCATAAGGCTCTACGGTATTATTTGGGGAAGTATTTTCATCTTGATGTGAAATTGTTATGGTTTGATTAGGCTTAATATTTTTAACCATGTGACTTGTATGATCATTCCAAACAACCTTAATACTATCAATTATTTTATCTCGGTTTAAACCAAAGTGAATGGCATCTGCCATGGCAGATTGAAAACCTCTGGTATAATGATTTTCAATAGTCTGGTTAGCAGATTTAGAATATAATTCTACTCTGGCTCCTATGGCATTTACATTAGTTTTTGGTCCTTTTAGTTTTAGTTTTATATAATTATTTGCTGTCGTATTGTTTTTATAGATATAAGAAATGCCTGCTGAATTATTAACCACAATATCTATATCTCCGTCGTTATCAAAATCAGCATAAGCAGCACCATTAGAATTTGTTGCACTTTGCTTAATAGTTTCCTTTTTAAAAGTAAGGTCACCATTATTTACATAAAAATAGTTCTCTTTTTTTCTACTCGGCATTTTAGAAAGAATATCATTAATATAACTTTTAGAATCGACCCTTTGCTTCTTAATAACCTCAGCTTGCTTCGTTTTTCTATAATTTACAAAATCATTATTTCTAAAATCTCCTTTAATACCATTAGATATAAATAGATCTTTATGTCCATCATTATTCATATCAAAAAATAGTGGTGCCCAACTCCAGTCCGTACTAGAAACTCCTGAAATTTGAGCTATATCTGAAAACATAGGTATATTTGTTTCTTTATTTACACCATTATTAAGTTGTAAAGTATTATACATGTATTGATGATGTAGCCCTAAACTTGTATTTTTATAAAACTTTTCAGGTCGCATACCACTCATACTTGTTTTTTGAGAAAAATTATCTTCTGCCATCATATCTACAGCCATGATATCCAAATAGCCATCATTATTAATATCGGCAATATCATTTCCCATAGAAAAGTTAGACATGTGGCCCAAGGCCTCTAACGAAGATTCTCGAAAGGTGCCATTTTTGTTATTTATGTATAAAAAATCTTTTTCAGAGAAATCATTGCCAACATAAATGTCTGGCCAATTATCATTATTTAAATCTGCAATAGACACCCCTAAACCATAACCAATCATGTTGTTTATTATTTTGGCCTGCTTAGAAACATCTACAAATTTCCCATTATCATTTTTATATAATCTATTTCCTCTATGTTTCGATTTTTGTTTGAGTAAATTTTTTAAATTGTTTTCATCATAAGCTTCTATACCATGGTTTAACAAAAACATATCTAAATCTCCATCTTTGTCATAATCAAAAAAGGTAGCTTGGGTAGTAAAATCTGGAATGTCTAATCCATATTTTTGAGCCTGATTTTCAAAAACAGGTATCCCACTAGCATTCCACCCCTTATTTACTAATAATTCATTTTTACGTTTATTTGGGTCTTTAATTTTTCCTGACTTAGCATAATAAATATCCATCAAGCCATCATTGTTTATATCTACTAGAGTAACACCCGTTCCGAAACCATACCCACCTCCTGCGTTAGATGTTCTTGATACATTTTTAAATTTCATGTTACCAGTATTAAGATATAAAGCATTACTCTGTGTAGAATGCACAAAATAAATATCTATAAGTCCATCATTATTAAAATCTGCTACCGCTACACCTCCCCCATTATAATAATACTCATAATACAAACCATTGTTATTCATATTCTCTTTGAGGTCATTTAAAAATGAAATTCCTGTTTCTTCTGGAGATAATACACTAAATAATTCTTGAGAAAGATTCATTTCCTCCTTCTTTTCAACGGGTGCTTCTGAATCATTTTTACAAGAGACTATTGAAAAAATGATAAGAGAATATAACAATGATTTTTTCATCTGTTCAAATTTTATTGTTTTTATTAGGTCAAATGTAATTCGCCAATAATTATTTTTGTTGGTATCAACTTAATTGTTATGGCTCATTTCATAAGATTGAAGCTTTAAAAAACAAGAACCCATTCAATTGTTTAACACTATTAAATGGGTTCTATAACTAATACCAATTATACATTAAAATAAGCCATTCAAACTCATTCATTTTTAGTTTTATCTCTTTACTCATCATTTTCATAACTACGGCTATGCAAATAATTCGAAGCAGGATAAAGCACAAAAGCAATGTCGTTTTCTGTGTCTCATTTTAAAATATAATTGGTATAATTCAAATATTTCTATTTTTTTATAACGAATAACTAATACCCATCATTTTGAGTTAAATTGGTATTCTTATCTCTCTCTGATTGGGGAATAGGGAATAGTCCACCAGCTTCAACATTCCAATCTCGTGTTTCCCATATTTCCTTACCGTCATCTATAAGATTCCCGTCTGTATCCATATCAACTCTATATATAGTTAATACTTCTGGAGTTCCAGCGATACCCCATCTTCTTATATCCCAGAAACGATGCTCTTCAAAGGCCAATTCTACTCTTCGCTCGCGCCTTACTCTAATTCGTAGTTCACTTTGGCTTCCTAAGCCAATATCTGGCATACTGGATCTTGTCCTAACTGCATTAATAGCGTCGACTGCTAAACCTAAACTTGCTCCAGATTCTATCAATGCTTCTGCATAGTTAAGATACACTTCAGCCAATCTTATATGAATCCAATGTTGCGTACTCCTATCGTTATGATTTGTATCTTCTTGAATCATTTTTTTCATCGAGTACCCTGTTCTGGTAAAATCGCCACTTGTAGCAATCCCGGCATTTCCTCCAGGCCTGTGAAAGAATACATCACCTTTCCACTCTGTACCATCATGTATTATTGAAGCTTCAAATCTAGGGTCTCGACCATCATATGGATTATTTATGTCATATCCAGAACCTGCTTCAGATGGCAATAATCCTGTTGCTTGCATTTCATACTGATCAACCAAATTTTGTGTTGGACCAGTACCTCCCCAACCACTAACAGCGCCACTAGATTTTGGAGTGTTAAACAAATTTCCCCAATGTCCTTTATCCGGATCGCTAAATTGCGTATCGAAAATCACTTCAGTAGCATCATTATTTACAAATACACTTTGATAATCACTATCAAGGGACCTAGACGTATTATCTAGCACCAATTTTGACGCGACGGCAGATTCTGCATATTTTCCTTCATACAATAACACTCTAGCCTTTATCGCTATAGCAGCATCCCAAGATCCTCTCGTTGAAGATTTAGTTTCTGCATTTTCAAAAAAACCTGCAGCTGTATCAAATTCAGAAACTATAAAGTTTAATGTTTCCTCTTTAGTATTTCTGCTCACTAACAAATCATCTGCCAACTCTTGTGGCACAGTTATTATTGGCACTCCGGAGAATGTTTTTAATAACAATGAATAAAAATAACCTCTTAAAAAGTGTGCCTCCCCCTTTAACCTATTATTTACGGCATCTGCTCCTTCTAATTGGTCATAGTTTTGAATAAAATTATTTAATCTCCTAATTTGGAAATATGCATTATTCCATAAACCATTAAATGGTGAGTTTTCTGAGGTTATGTTAGCTGTATTAAATTTGGTATTCGATGATGGCCAAGGATATGAGTTCTCTGCATCATCTGTCGCAGAAGTTAGCATATACCAACCATCTGGTGCACTAAATCCATGAGGAACACCATTATATACTGCATTCAAATATGTTTCTGCAAAAGCAGGATCTGTAAAAACCACATCAGAAGAAATTGCTCCTTGTGGGTCTAAATCTATGGAATCACTATCACAAGAAAATTGTAGAATTGTAAGTGAAACTAGAAAAAATAATATTGTTGTTTTTTTCATAATTAATGCCTTTAAAATTGTATGTTAAAACCTAAATTATAAACCTTTTGTTGTGGATAAAACCGACCTCTTGCTTGAGGGTTTTCAGGATCTAAATGTTTTATTTTAGACCATGTTACTAGGTTTCTACCATTTAAATAGATTCTTAATCTATCTAAACCTATTTTTTTAGTAACATTTTCAGGCAGTGTATAACCAATTTCTACATTTTTAAAACGCAGATAATCTCCTGGCACTAACCAATATGATGAAAAACGTTCGTTTACGGCATTACTTGTTAAAGTCAATCTAGGGTAACTTGCGTTAACATTCGTTACATTACCATCTGTACCAATTTGTGCACGACCTAAATGTCTATCAAATACTTTCCCTCCATTAAAAAATGCCCAAGCTGCTTCATTAGATAAGTACATGTCAAAATTTGCTGCGCCTTGAAACAATGCAGAAAAATCAAATTGCTTATAATTAAACCCAAGATTTAAACCAAAAGTAATTTCTGGTACATTTCCTTTTCCTATAACGGTTCTATCATCGCTATTAACGACACCATCTCCGGTAATGTCTGCATATTTTATATCTCCTGGTTGAGGGTTTTGAGTTTGGTATGTGCCTCCTGGTGCATTAGTATTTAAATCGTCTATCTCTTGCTGGGTTAAAAACAAGCCTTCTGCTATGTAACCAATACGAGATCCTGCTTGTATTTGCCTACCCGTAAGCCTGCGTAATGGATCAACATCCTCCGCTTCGGCGATATCAATTATTTCATTCTTTGCATAACCAAAATTAAAATTAACAAAATAGTCTAGTTCTTTTATTCTATTTCTATGGTTTAAAATAATTTCAAGTCCCTTGTTATCTACCACTCCAATATTTTCTCTTGGTAATGTAGCTCCAAAAGTATCAGGCACTTGTAATGCTCTCGTAGCCAAAATGTCTGATGTACGTTTATAATAAACATCAGTTTCTAAGGTGAATAAATTGTTCCATAAACCTAGTTCAACACCAAGATTGTAAGTCTTTGCTTTTTCCCATGTGGTATTTAAATCTGGTATGCCATTACTTGTTATGGATTGAGAAACACTACTATTATCTACAAATGCCCCACCAAATCCAAAAACTTCTAAATATCTAAAATCACCTATTCCCACATCACTTCCTAACTCACCATAGGATGCTCGAATTTTTAAGTTATTGATAACGTTTGAATTGCTCAAAAACCCTTCTTCAGAAATCCTCCATGCTAATGAAAGTGAAGGAAAAAAACCAAATCTAGAATCTTTACTAAATTTATATGACCCATCATATCTGCCATTAAACTCAAATAAATACTTATTATCATAAGCATAGGTAAATCGTCCGGCATATCCTAATATTCCTGATGACCACCTTCCATTAGATATCGATCTTGTTTCGGCATCACCAGCAACAAATAAATCTACAGAAGTACCCAATATATTGCTTATACCTGCACTTAAAAAGCTATATTCAGAAGTTGTTTTTGAATAAATGAGTTTAGCTCCCAATTCATGCTTATCAATAACCGTATCATAACTTAATATACCTTCTGTGGTTAATTTGTACCCTCTAGCACGACTTTCAAACAAGCTAGCAGTTTCTCCACGATCTGATGGTGTACTCAGGGAAAACTCACCAGTATTTGCATCAAAAGTTGTGTAAGAAGTAGGAATGGTAAAATTAGTTACACTTCCTCTAAAATTATTTCTTTCATTATTGTTTCCGCCTGCGCCTCTATCATAAGCGACTTGCCCTGTAAAACTTAAGCCTTTTAAAAAAGGAAACTGAATATGTAATGCTATTTTAGATTGAAATTCAAAATCTTGAAGTTTAGAATACCCACTGTTACTTATTCTTGGTTGTAAACTAAAACTAGAATACCCTCCATTTGAATATTGATTTACCTCAGTAGGAGGCGTTCGCATAATATTTGAAAACAAAGTTGCTGCTTCAATCCCTGGTCTATTTCTAGACTCTAGATTACCACTAAAATCTGTCGACAAGTTTATGTTTTCATTTAACTGAATATCAAGATTCGTTCTAAAATTAAAGCGATCAAAATCATTATTGTCATATATCGCATCCTGGTATAAATAACCTAATGAGGTAAAATATTTTATCTTATTATTTTCAGTGCTGCCACTTGCTGATATATCAATGGAGTGTATAGCAGAATTATTATCTAATGATTCACCTATCCAATCGGTATTCGGGTGTGTATCCGGGCTTGTTCCATCTCTAAATTTTTGTAAATCATCTGCCGTATAACCTTCTGGGACACCATCATTTACATTAGCTTCATTTAATAGCGTTGCATAATTAAACGAATCTAAAAAATTAGGCATTCTGGTAGATTCTTGTAATCCAGAATACAGATTTACATTGAGTTTGGTTTTACCTTTACCCCTTTTTGTTGTGATTAAAACCACACCATTACTAGCTCGCATACCATAGATAGCCGCTGCTGCTGCATCTTTTAATACACTTATACTTTCAATATCATTAGCATTAATATTATTTAATGTTCTTTGTATGCCATCAACTAATATCAACGGTGAATTTGAATTTAAAGAACTTAATCCTCGAATTCTAATTGTTGATGCATCACTTCCCGGCTCACCAGAGCTTTGAATTGTTACCACACCAGCCAATCGTCCAGATAATGCACTACTTACATTAGCTGTATTGTTTTTAACAATATCATCTGATTTTATGGTAGCAATAGATCCTGTAAGATTTACTTTTTTCTGAGCACCATAACCAACGATAACGACTTCATCTAATTGAGATGTATTTTCGGTTAGCGTTACATTAATAACATTCTGATTGTTAATGGAAATTTCTCGTGTCGTATACCCTATATAAGAAAACACTAAAATAGCATCAGAGTTTTCTACGCTTAGAGAATAGTTTCCATCAAAATCTGTAGAAGTCCCTTTGGAGGTCCCTTTTACTAATACGGATACTCCAGGTAAAGGGATTCCATTAGCACCAATAACCTGACCGCTGACTTTAGTTTGTAGTATAGATTTAATATACTCATCAACCATTTTTGGAGTTAACGACGAAGTAATTATGGTCTCTTTTTTATCAAGAATTCGTTCGATTTTTAGTTTTAATTCTGGCCTATCTTTAGGAAATAATATGATTTGGTTTCGTACAAAACTGTAATCTATATTTGTATTATTAAATAATAGATTTAATACATCATCAATTTTGATATCTTTAACCGCTAAAGATTTTTTTAAGCTCACGTTTACAATACTACTATTGTAAAAGAAACTAAAATCACTTTTGTGTTCAATTTCTGTAAGAATCTTTTTGATTTTTACATTTTCTGCATTTAACGTAATGTTTTGCGAATGAGCATCACTCGCAAAGATTTTAGTAAACGTAATGCAAAGTAAAACTAAATAGATTTTCATAATCCTAAGAATAGGGATTTTTGAAAAAAAGTGTTGCTTTTTTTTCATACTTTTGTTTGGTTTTAATTGTTAATACTACTTTCGGTGTTAAATAATTAGCTTAAAGGGTGAGTGCTGCAACACTTACCCTTTTATTTTTGAATGTTTAATCTTATAATGTTGTTCTGTATTGAATAGGTTATAGGCGATGACACCTCAAATAAATCTAATATTTGTTTGATATCTAAATTATCAAACTCGCCTTTATATTTATAATCAAGTATTTTGTTAGATGTTACATCAAACTTTAAATCATAAGTCCTTTCAAGGTCTTTAATAACTTGTCGCATGGGGGTATCATTGTAGATTAGTTTCCCTTCCTTCCATGAAGTAAAGTTTTTAACATCTACTTTTTCTACAATCATTTTGTCCTCTTTTTTTATATAAGTAGCCTTTTGTGAAGGTGACAACTCCACTACCGTATTTTTATTTTCTTCAATAACTTTTACTTTTCCAGTTACTAATGTGGTTTCTACATTTTTATCTTCAGAGTAGGATTTAACGTTAAAAGAAGTTCCTAACACTTTAATTTTCATGCCATCCTCTGTCGTAACTATAAAAGGTTTTTCTGTATTTTTTGTAACCTCAAAAAAGGCTTCTCCTTTTATTGCCACCTCTCTAGTATTTCCACTAAAGTGCTTTGGGTAAGACAAGACACTGTTGGCGTTTAAGGTTATTTTTGTACTGTCTTCTAAAATGATTTCTTTTTTTTCGGCTTTTTGTGTCGTTATTAATACTAATGAATTACTAGGAATTGTACTAATACTATTCTTTACAACTACATGCCAAGTTAAGATAGACGACGTTAATATCACTGCTAAAAGAGCTGCATATCTGTAAAACTTTTTAAAAGTTGTCTTTTTGCTTTTTCTTAAACTTGCGGCAACATGCTTAGCTTTAAGGATTTCATATTGCTCCCTTCTTTTGGGGTTATTAAACAACCAATCAATGACTTCTTTTTCCTCTTCAGGAGAAAGCTGTCCCTTAATAAGTTTTAATACCTTTTTATTACTCATACATATTACCTTATATATATAATACGTATAATAATTAAAGTATCCCCTAGTCCTATTTTAAAAAGAAATTATAAAAAAGGTAAATAATCTCTTAAAGAGATTCGTAAATGCTTGATTGCCTTTGAAATATGATTCTCTACGGTTTTTGTAGATATATTAAGTTCTGATGAAATTTGCTTATGTTTTAACCCTTCAAATCTACTTTTCATAAAGACAAGGCGGCATTTTTCAGGTAGTAACTGTACGCTTTCATCAATTATTGCTATAAGCTCATTCTCAATTATTGTAGAAGCCGTATTATTGGTTAAAGCATGAAAATTTAATAAGTTTTTTTGTTGAAGAGAGTTTGTTTCTAATGCCAGTGCATGTCTTTTACTTCGTAAAAAATCGAGACATGTATTTCTTGTCACTCTAAACAAATAACCTGTAACATTTTTATTCATATCAATTTGGTCCATATTATTCCAAATTTTCATAAAAACGTCTTGTAATACTTCTTCTGCATCCTCATTTGTAGGCATATATTGCTTTACAATTTGGAATAATAAGGAGTAATGCAAATCGTATAATAAATCAAACAAATCTTTTGTCTTTGTTTGATTTATAGGGATCGTTTTGTTTTGTTTCGTTTTGATAAAATGGTTAATTAATTGGTGCAATTTAAAAAAGTTTTACACATTTACTAATGATTAGTAGCTTTTTTTAATATTATGCTAAACAATGTAGTTCTAATATGACAAAGCAATACTTGCCTGAAAAACAAGATTGTTCTTTTGGCTCATTAAAAAGTTTAATTACCCGTAATTAATCATAAAGTATTCGTCATCATGAACTTGATTGGTATTACAGGTTTATAAATTTTTATAATGATGATTTCTTTCTATTAATTTTCAATAAACTTTAGTAGTTTTAACGAATAAAATAATTTCGCTGAAACGAAACTATACTTGAAGCAGAAGCATAAAGGTATTTCGCCCGTTTCATACCCAATCAAGTTGAGCACAAGCTTTGACCTTTTTGGTCAAAAACCGAAACTATGTTATTTAGATTCCCGATTTCACGGGAATGACAATTTCAATGGAAACTCCGACGCTAAGCACCGGAGAATTTTTTTCGATTAAATAAAACCTATTTATGCTGTTACAAGATCAGAAACATTTATTTGATATTCCCCTGGAAATCACCTATTTAAATATAGCAAGTCAATCGCCTTCTTTTAAAGCCATTTATCAAGCTGGCTTAGAAGGTTTAAAACAAAAAAGTCTTCCTTATACAATTAAAACTCTAGATTATTTTGAACCTGTTTCTGAGCTTAAAAAATTATTCGCACAACTTATAGAAGTAGCCGATTATAACCGTATAGCTACCATGCCTTCGGTCTCTTATGGCATTGCAACAGTAGCCAATAATATTAAACTAAAATCTGGAGATGAAATTCTAATTATAGCTGAGCAATTTCCAAGCAATGTATATTCATGGCAAAAACTAGCAGAAAAATATAACGCTACGCTAAAAACGGTAAGCATTCCAGAGTCAAAAACCAATCGTGCAAAATCATGGAATGAATCCATTTTAAATGCTATAAATAGTAAAACTGCTGTAGTTGCCATGGGCAATATACATTGGTCAAATGGAACATTATTTGATTTAAAGTCTATTCGAGAAAAAACTAAATCACAAAATGCGCTTTTAATTATAGATGGATCTCAATCTGTAGGAGCCTTACCTTTCTCTGTAAGAGAGATTCAACCAGATGCACTTATTTGTGCTGGTTACAAATGGCTTTTTGGACCTTACGGTTGTGCTTATGCTTATTATGGGGATTATTTTGATAACGGCTCACCCTTAGAAGAAAATTGGGCAAATAGGTTGCATAGTGAGAATTTTGCAAGATTAACTAATTATGAGCCTCAATACAAACCTTTGGCAAGTCGATATTCTGTAGGTGAAAGTGGAAACTTTATTTATGTAAAGATGCAAATTGCAGCTTTAAAGCAAATTTTAGAATGGACGCCAAAAGCCATACAAAACTATTGTGAATCTATTTCCTTTGAAGCAATTGAAAAACTAGATAAACTAGGTTGCTATATTGAAAACTCAAACCATAGAACACATCATTTGTTCGGAATTGAATTACCAAATGGGTTAGACCTTCAAGCATTACAAAAAGATTTATTAAGCAAAAATATTTTTGTGTCGTTTAGAGGAAATTTTATTAGAATTTCTTGTCATCTATTTAATACGTCTAAAGATTTTGAACCTCTTGTTGATTGTTTATCTATACACTTAAAAAAAATCCAAGAATGGACGAATACATAGATATAGTCACCAAAGAAGGAAGGCCTACTGGAGAATCCGAATTAAAATCTATTATTCATCAAAAAGGCTATTATCACAATACGGCTCATATTTGGCTTTATACTATAAAAGGTACCATTTTATTGTCTCAACGTTCTGCAAAAAAAATGGTTTGTCCATTGATGTGGGATGTATCTGTTGCTGGTCATGTAGATACAGGAGAAACTATAAAACAAGCAGCCATAAGAGAAACCAGAGAAGAAATTGGGTTATCAATTTCTGAAAATGATTTAAAAGAAATAGGTGTTTTTAAATGCTTTCAAACCTATGAAAATGGTATTATAGATAACGAATTCCATAACACATTTATTTGTGAGTTGAAAGTTCCGATTTCAAAATTATCTCCTCAGGAGGAAGAAGTTAAGGCACTTAAATTAGTTTCTTTTTCAAATTTTAAAGCGCTCATTAAAAATATTGGGAACAACGATAATCACTTTTCCCCTTCTAACAAATCATACTACGAGTTGGTATTACAAAACATCATTGAAACTATAAATTAACCTCTATTTAAGCATCTTTATAAAATGAACCTACTTCTTCTAGCCATGGCTCCTGTATTCATAATTATTCTATATATCTATTTTAAAGATAAATATGAAAAAGAACCCAAACGCTTGCTTTTTTACAACTTTCTTTTAGGTGCTATAGTAAGTGTAGTCATTACAACTATTTTATATTATGTATTTGATATTGTCTTGCCCCTTCCTAACAATACAAGTATTTTTCAACAATTTATTAAAGCCTTTTTTGTTGTTGGTTTAACCGAAGAGTTTAGTAAATACATCATTGTTCGCTATTATGCCCAAACACATAAAGAATTCAACGAACCATTTGATGGTATAGCCTATGCTGTTATGGTATCTATGGGTTTTGCTGCCACCGAAAATATTTTTTATGTACTAGAGGGAGGTTATCAAACAGCTTTATTAAGAGCTTTTACTGCGGTTCCTGCACATGCTACATTTGGAATCCTAATGGGCTTTTATATGGGTAAAGCAAAATTTTCAAAGAATAGAATTAGTTTAAACCTTGTTGGTTTACTATCCGCTACTATATTTCATGGGGCTTACGATTTTTTCTTATTTATAGATTTTGTACCGGGTATATGGATAGGTGCATTTATATCACTTTTTATTGGGATCTTTCTTGCTCGAAAAGCTATCATACGTCATCAACAAAATTCTAATTTTAATGTTTCATAAGTTCTTTTGAAACATGATTTATCTCATAAATTAGGTTATATTTTTTTGATATTTTTAACGACCTCAATAGCTATACTAAGCTTTATAAAACAAAATTTGGTGTATAAAATTCATATATTTACTACTAATTAATTCAAGACACTGATGAGTAAAACTTTCAAAACCTCCGTAAATAATACTTTTGATTTTGAAATTAATAATAGTGATATTTCAAATCTTGACGCGTTACAAATTTCAGAATCAAAATTTCATATTCTTGAGCAAAACAAATCGTATAAAGCTGAGATTACACGAGCCGATTTCAATAAAAAATCATATAAAGTAAAGGTTAATGGTAATACATATGAAATTAATATTTCAAATAATTTAGACATTTTAATAAAAGAAATGGGGTTTGCTATTGGGTCTTCAAAACATATAGATTCTGTTAAAGCACCAATGCCTGGGCTTATTTTAGAAATAAATGTAAAGACAAATCAGGAAGTGAAGGAAGATGACCCTCTTTTTATTCTTGAAGCTATGAAAATGGAAAATATTATTACTTCTCCATGTAATGGAATTATTAAATCTATTTCTGTAAATAAAGGAGATGCCGTAGAGAAAAATCAACTAATAATTGAGTTCGACGCATAATGCGTATTTATAAAGTGCGTTTTCAAAAATATGAAAGCATAAATTTTTTATACACACGATTACATTATACAATGTGTATTCATGGCTTAATTTATTTATTATGAAAAAAATACTAGTAGCAAATAGAGGTGAAATTGCCATAAGAGTTATGAAAACTGCTCAAAAAATGGGCATAAAAACAGTAGCTGTCTATTCTACAGCTGATAGAAATGCTCCTCACGTAAAATTTGCAGATGAAGCCGTATATATTGGAGAAGCGCCATCTAATCAATCTTACCTTAGAGGCGATAAAATTATTGAGGTTGCTAAACAACTTAGTGTAGATGGTATACATCCTGGGTATGGTTTTTTAAGTGAAAATGCCGGTTTTGCAGAATTATGCGAACAAAATAGCATCATTTTTATTGGTCCAAGATCTAAGGCTATTAAAATTATGGGGAGTAAATTAGCTGCAAAAGAAGCTGTTAAGCATTATAATATCCCTATGGTTCCTGGAATTGATGAAGCGATAACAGATGTTGTCAAGGCTAAAGCTATTGCTAAAGAAATAGGGTTTCCTATACTTATTAAAGCATCAGCTGGTGGTGGTGGAAAAGGCATGCGGATTGTAGAAAAAGAAAGCGATTTAGAATCTCAAATGAATCGAGCTATTAGCGAAGCGACTTCTGCTTTTGGTGACGGTTCTGTTTTTATTGAGAAGTACGTGACTTCTCCACGTCATATAGAAATTCAAGTGATGGCAGATAGTCATGGAAATATATTACATTTTTTTGAACGTGAATGTAGTATCCAACGTCGTCATCAAAAAGTAGTTGAAGAAGCACCCTCATCAGTTTTAACTCCAGAATTAAGAGAAAAAATGGGAGAAGCAGCTATTAAAGTTGCTAAATCTTGTGATTATTTAGGTGCTGGAACTGTCGAGTTTTTATTAGATGCAGAACATAACTTCTATTTCTTAGAAATGAATACCAGATTACAAGTAGAGCATCCCGTTTCAGAATTAATTTCTGGTGTTGATTTGGTAGAGCTTCAAATACTTGTGGCCCGTGGTGAAGTTCTTCCATTAAAACAAGGTGATTTAGAAATTAATGGACATGCGCTAGAATTACGTGTTTATGCTGAGGATCCATTAAATGATTTTTTACCAAGTGTTGGACATTTAGATGTTTATAAACTTCCTTCAGGTAATGGCATTCGCGTCGATAATGGTTTTGAAGAAAATATGGATATTCCCATTTATTACGACCCGATGCTTTCTAAATTGATTACTTATGGAAAAACAAGAGATGAAGCCATCCAACTTATGATAAAAGCTATTGATAATTATCATGTTGAAGGTGTTCAAACGACCCTTCCTTTTGGAAAATATGTTTGTGAACATGAGGCATTCCGTTCTGGAAATTTCGACACCCATTTTGTTAAAAATTACTACTCACCAGAAGCACTAAAAGAAGAAACAGAGAAAGAAGCAAAAATTGCTGCTTTAATTGCTGTAAAACAATATATAGAAGATCAAAAATTACTAAGAACACCTAATAATGGTTATTCCGCATTCCCTTACTAAGTATTATCGAAGAACAAAATATATTTTGTTTTGAAGATAGCAAGTAAATCTTGCCGAAGTATGATGTGGAACTCCACAAATAACAAATAGATTCTGCGCGTAGCGCAGTATAACAAAGCACTAACCTATGGATTCAAAAATAAACAAACTAAACGAACGCATTGCTTTAGCCCATTTAGGTGGCGGCCAAAAACGCATTGATAAACAACACGAAAAAAAGAAACTCACAGCAAGAGAACGTGTTAATTATTTCATGGATGAAGGTTCTTTTGAAGAGATTGGTGTTCTAGTCACTCATAGAACTACAGATTTTGGTATGGAAAATGACATCTATTTTGGTGATGGTGTTATTACTGGCTATGGAACTGTAAATGGTAGATTAGTATATGTGTATGCACAAGACTTTACCGTTTTTGGGGGGGCTTTATCAGAAACCCATGCTGAAAAAATATGCAAAATCATGGATCTAGCTGTTAAGGTTGGAGCTCCAATCATTGGACTAAACGATTCTGGTGGGGCACGTATTCAAGAAGGAGTTCGGTCTCTTGGCGGCTATGCAGATATATTTTATAGAAATGTACAAACCTCTGGAGTAATACCCCAAATTTCTGCTATTATGGGGCCCTGTGCCGGTGGAGCGGTCTACTCCCCTGCTATGACCGATTTTACCATAATGGTAGAAAACACAAGCTATATGTTTGTAACGGGTCCAAACGTTGTTAAAACGGTTACCAATGAAGAAGTAACTAGCGAAGAATTGGGTGGTGCCCATACGCATGCTTCTAAATCTGGTGTCGCACATAAAACCTCCGCTAATGATATTGAGTGTTTAGAAGATATAAAAAAACTATTGAGTTACTTGCCTCAAAACAATACTGAAACACCTAAAAAATTGAATTTTGAGTTGAAAGATGAAGTAAGAGACCATTTATCAGCTATTGTACCAGACAATCCTAATAAACCTTATGATATGCATGCCGTTATTGCTGGTATCATTGATGATGACTCTTTTTATGAAATCCATAAAGACTATGCTGAAAATATTATTGTTGGTTTTGCAAGACTTGGCGGGCGAAGTATTGGTATTGTTGCCAACCAACCTATGTTTTTGGCAGGTGTACTAGGCGTAAAAAGCTCAAAAAAAGCGGCACGTTTTACACGGTTTTGTGATTGTTTTAATATCCCGCTGCTGGTACTTGTTGACGTCCCTGGCTTTTTACCAGGAACCGACCAAGAATGGAATGGCATTATTGTTAATGGAGCAAAATTATTATATGCCTTGAGTGAAGCGACCGTACCTCGAGTAACTGTTATTACAAGAAAAGCCTATGGGGGTGCTTACGATGTTATGAATTCTAAACACATCGGAGCTGATTTAAATTATGCGTGGCCTGGGGCAGAAATTGCCGTTATGGGAGCAAAAGGTGCTAGTGAAATTATTTTTAAGCGAGAAATTGCTGCTGCTGATGATCCTGCTGAAAAATTGGCAGAGAAAGAAGCCGAATATGCAGATAAATTTGCCAACCCATATAGAGCGGCAAGACGCGGCTTTATTGATGAAGTTATTTTGCCTGAAAACACACGAAGAAAACTTATTAAAGCTTTTGCCATGTTAGAAGACAAGCATGTTGATACTCCTAAAAGGAAACACGGAAACATACCTTTATAACTAAAAAAGGTCTAAAAAGTAAAGTAATACATTTTGTCATCCTATGTTTGTAAAAGGGTATTTATTAATAAATAACTATAGAATATTATTAATAAAAAAGGAGTCTGTAACAGACTCCTTTTTACTATCCAACCAAATAAACTTTATAAGTAAACTATATCTTTACAGATATAAGTTAGTTTATTTGAAATAAATCCCACAACTTTTTTTGTTTTAAATACCAAAATACGATCTACCTTTTTCATTATAAATCATAATTTCTGCTAACCTATAAAAAACAAGTTTAAGTAGGTAATAATAAACGGCAGATTAATGTTGATTAATAGCTCTACAAATATCACAAACTACCCTAATAATAAAGAATAAACAACTACTCATTTTCTACTCAAAATATGTGAAACGAATATTTTTTTGTTTTTTTTAATTTAGAATTACTAAAAATATAAAAAGCTTAATTCAGTATTTCTTCTGAGTTTTCTGAACATCTAAAAGTATCATTAAGATGTTCTACCAATGTTGTTTTTTCTTTATCAATATGAATCTTTTTAGTAATACGATAACGTTTACTTTCAACTGCTCTTACCGATGTATTTAAGAAGACCGCAATTTCTTTATTCTTAAAACCAACATGCAGGTAATAACAAATAATAATTTCTGAATTATTTAATTGCGGGTACATTTTATTTATTTTTTGGAAAAAATTAACGTTCAGATCATTAACCAAATCTAAATGACTTTCACTTTTATCTAAAATTGTTGAAGAATTAAGGTGTAAGGCTTTATATAGTTCTTTAATTTTTTCACGTTGTGTAGGGAGCTCTCCTATTGTTGATATTTTCTTTACTTCTTTTTTTAAGTTATATATATAGTCTTCTAAGCCTTGAACTTTTACAACCAATTTTTCATTATTAGATTTTAAATATGATAAATTATTTCTTGTTTGATCACTTAAAATGATTGTTTTTAGCCTTTGCTTTCTATAAATGTACATATATATAAAGCTTGAAACCGTTAAAATAAGCAACAAAACAACGACCAATATACCATTGAAATACTTTTCATCACTGACAGCTTTTAATTCAAATTCCGTTTTAACAAGATCGTTATTTATTTGAAAACTAGTTTTCATGATCCTCTCATACATTTTGTTTTCAAAAATTGCTAAAGAATCCATATAAGCTTTTGCCATTTCTATATTGCCGGAAAATCTATAAGAATCAGCATATAGTTTTAAATAATCTTCTTCAACATCCTCCGTCATAAAATCTCTACTCTTAGATGATTTTGATAGATAATGAAATGTAGAATCCATTTGCTTTTTTTCAAAATAAAACTCAGCAAAAGACACATCTATAATGGATTCAAAAGATGCGTAGTTATATGAAACTATAGTAGGGTTATCCTTTAAAGCTTTAAAGGCATCAAAATGAGTATAAGCCGAGTCTAAATTTTTAGAAGTTAAATAATTAGACGCTAACATACTCGTTGCAAACATATAAAAATATGCATCATCTTTGGCTTTTTTATATGTATCTAAATTTTCTAATAACAGACTATTACATGCTTTATGTTCTCCATCAAGAAATTTAGCATACGCATAGGTTAGATCAACCTCAAAATCACCGTAGGCATAATCGGATAATTCATAATACGTTCTGGCTTTTTTTAAATACTCATAAGCTGTAGTATCTTTTTTAACATAATAAAGGCTATAAAATAATTCCAAACTAGCTTCTCCTGCAATCTTGTAGTTCTCCACTTCCAAGGCATGCTTCAGTGCTAAAACACAACTTTGATATGATTTTATTTCATCGTTATTCTCGTCATAAATCAAAGATTTTATAACATAATAATTGGGAAGCCCTTCAGTAATGTAATCATTAACTGGCTGTGGAATAGAGTCTAAAAAAGCAATTGCTTTTTCTGTGCTGATATCTATATATACATCGGCAGAATCGACAAATCGCTCATAGTCACTTGAACTTTGACCATAACAAAAAGCGCTAAAAAACAATAGAGCTATACTAATACAAAATAGCTTGCTTTCTAATCGAAATTTGCGTTTTATCAAAATTTTATTCTAGAATTTGTCTCTTTGTAAAAATATGTAATTATTTTTAATTTTGGTTGAATATTACAAATTCATTACACAGGAAAACCCTCACAAATAGTAGCTTTCCATGGTCATTTTAATTTGGAAACAAACTTTTATCTAATCCCGGAACAATACGTAATGCATTTTTGTAATAGACTTTTTTTAACACATCATCAGGTAAATCCATGCCATACATAGGCCAAAAGGCATGATATTTTTTATGGTATGGAAAGTATTCATCTTTACTCTCTAAAACTCTAAAATAAGTTGGAAACTCATTGGGTTTCCAGCTATCCTTTCCAAACAAAATACGGTCTTGGTATTTTATAAAGAATTCTTTAGCAAATCGAGGTTGTCTACCTAATTCTGCTATAATAGCGGCAATTCCAACATTCATATTTGGTATAGCATCCAATAACGCGCCTAATTTACCTAGATTATTAGCATACCATCCCATATGAGCATTAATGAATATGGTTTTAGGATGATTTTTAAACATATTATGTTGCTCCGCAATAATTTGCTCCCATGGTGCTGGGTTCGTAGCGCTTCGTTTTCTACGTGGATGCGTTTTTAACTCCAACCAACGCTCATTGTCTCCATCAAAATCATCCCAAAAAGACTTTGGATCTGCAGCATGAATAAGCACCGGTATCCCTAACTCCCCACATTTAGCCCAAATAGGATTTAGTCTAGCATCATTAATAGCCACTCTTTCTCCATGAACATCTTTATCTCTTAATCCTAAACCCTTGTAGACTTTTAAACCACGTGCTCCATTTTTAACATCGCGTTCTAGTTGATTTACTGTTTCTTCAATCCACCCTTTTTTTCCAACATTCCCATTAAAACTAATATTTGCAAATACCACAAAACGATTGGGATAATGATCATTAATGTTCTGAACGGACTTCTTCAAATTATCACCCGAGCGTCCACTTAAATTAACCATAATACTCATATTCAGAGTATCCATAGCCTTTACTACGGGTGTTAAATCTTGATTTGCCATTCTATATTGATGGCCATGCACATCAATAAAAGGAAATTTTGCACGATTTATAATATGCCCTGGAACAACCAATGTTGATTTAGGGTTATAATCTTCGAATGATATATCTTGAGCAGTTATACAACATGAAAAGAGAAAAGCAAATGAAATGAAGGCGATTTTTTTAGTATGCATATATTAATGGTTTGATTCCCCATAAAAATATATATCTTACCTTATCCAAACTAGTACTTTATGATGGGTTTAACTAAAAACACGTCCATAATAATCTAAATCCACGATCTCCCCCTTGGTCGTTTTATAATCTTTTTTTATCGTTCCTTCTAATATGAAACCATTTTTCTTAGCTACAGCTATGCTACCTATGTTGCGGCTATTAGATCGACATAATAATTTTTTAAATCGATATACTTCAGAAAGATGTTCTATAACGTTTCTTAAAGACTTTGAAATGACGCCTTGTCCTTCATAATTAACATCAATAAAATAACCTATTTCTGCTTTTGGAATATTCCAATCTATATTTTTAACATCAATTAAACCTATAAAAGTATCTGTTTTCAAATCACTTATGATAAAAGGGAAATAGCTTTTATTTAGTATCTTCTGTTCAATCTCACGACAATAGCTTATCGTATCATGAAGCGTTTTAGTTTTAGAAACTGTACCTGCAAAAAAATCTTCTAAACGACTTCTATTATTATCAATGAGATAAAAAAACCTTTCACTTTCACCCGTATCTAATAAAGTAATTTTAAAATTTCTAAAGGTCTTATTCATTATTTAGCATTGATAATTTTAGCATTGTACATAAATGATTCTTTCCAACGTTCAAAACGTTTATCAAACGCTGTTGAAAAAATTAAGTACTGACATTTGCCTATACTTTCCGGTGTTCTTGTTACCTCTGCAAAGTGATGGCCTCTAAACAGAAACTCAGCATCTTCAACAATACACATTTGTAGTTTGTTCAAATTTATACCATTTAAGAAAAATATTTTGTTTAAACGCTTTGGGGTTGCAATGACAATATCTGTTCCAGTGTATATTTCATCGCGCTGTATATCAATATCATGTTCTTCATAAGCACAATAAACTCTTAAATCTGTACCTCTTTTAAACAAATTGAATTCTAACTCTAATGCTAGCGCTGCCTGCTTATCTTTAACAAAAATCAAAGCACGGGGTGCATCCTCAAATGCCGATTTTAATCTCTGAACAACGCTTATGACCATACTGGTTGTTTTACCAGAATCTTTAGGAGCAATAGCAAATAAACTAGTGCCTCCTTTTATTTTCGATAAGATCTGTTTTTGAAATGCTAATGGTTCATCAAAACCTTTATGCGTAATAGTATCTTTTAAAGGAGGAATGAGCTTTTTAAATGGCATAGTTTTTCTTTATACGAGAACAAAGATAGTATTAAACCCAGATTAAGTATTAGAAAATCTATTACAACTTAAAACTACTGCAAACTATAGCGCTTCACTACTTTTTTATAGTTTTAACCTTCATAACGAAGTTCTAATACTTAACCCGGGTTAAATGTCACTAAGAAATGGGTGAAAATAAAAGAGGCTGTCTAAAAAATCTTTATAATTTGATTTGTCAGGTTGAGCCTGTCGAAACCGATATTGATTATCAGTAGTTAAAAATATTTCGACAAGCTCAATATGACATCGAACTTACTTTTTAGACAGCCTCTTTCTTGCTATTAATACCAATCTATATTAAAATTCTAAATCTGTTACTAAATCGAATTCATCATAAATAGCTTTATCTTTTAAGTTTTCAAAAAAACTTGTTGATTTATACTCTATACCAAACTTTGTTCTATCAATTTTTAAAGAAGCAGTTGCTTTACTTCCATAAACAGAAATAGTAAACGTAACAGGATTTGTCTTACCTTTTATAGTTAAATCCCCTGTAACTTCATAAGTGTTTTTTCCAGTAGACTTAACTTTAACAAACACTAATTTTGCTGTTGGATATGCTGCAACATCAAAGAAATCACCAGATTTTAAATGACCATCCAACTTTCCTTTATACTCTCCTTGCATGTCTGTAGTATTTATAGAAGTCATGTCTATAACAAACTCGCCTCCTGTTAATTTATCTCCTTCAAAGTTTAAAAACCCTGATTTTATTGCAATAGTTCCTTCATGAGACCCAGTTACCTTATAACCTTTCCATACCACTTTACTTTTATCTGTTTTTATCTCCTTTTTGTTTTTATCTATTGCTGTAAAAGACAATGTAAATAATGTTACTATTGTTAATACTACTAAATTTTTAACTGTGTTTTTCATTTTGTTATTTTTAATTGTTTTTGATTTAATTTATGATCCGTAATAAAATTTTTCTTTAATTATTTTTCCATCTTTCCAATCTTGTACTGCAACTTGTGTATAATTTTTTATACCCCAATCTTTATGCGTATAGTCAAAATGCCATTCTACCATAGTTGTATTTTCTCCTACAGTAACTTTTATTGGCTGAGCAGCTCTAAATTCAGTGATCGATGCAAAAAATTCTTCTTCTCTTTTGCGGTTTGCTACTTTACCTATAACTTCTGGATTATCATTTTCTTGCATAATAACGTCATCATGATAAAATTCATCAAAAGCTTCTAATGCTTTTCCTTGAAGAATCATATCGTTTATTGTACTAATATTTTCAATTAATGTATTCATAATTTATTGCTTTAATTATTATGATACAAAGGTCTTAAACATCATTCAAGTAGAAAATAAGATAGTTTATGAAATCATGTTAATCTAGTTTAACTTTTATTGTTCCTGTATAAGTTCACTCTTAATTTTACTCAAAAATTCCTTGGTAATGCCTAAATAAGAAGCAATCATGTATTGAGGAATCCGTTGTTCTATTTTGGGGTATTGATTTCTAAAGTAAACATATCTGTCTTTTGCTGATAGGCTAAAACTTCTAACTATACGTTTTTGTGAAGCTATAAATGCGTTTTGTATAATTTGCCTGAAAAAGCGTTCTAATTTTGGAATTACTGCATATAAACCTTCAATAATATCATAAGAAAACATAATCAACTCTGTATGTTCCAGACATTGTACATTATAATCAGCCGGATTTTGTGTAATAAAGCTTCCCATATCTGCAGTCCACCAATCTTCAATAGAAAACATGAGGATATGTTCCTGTCCTTCATTATCCACATGAAATGTTTTTGTACAGCCTGATAGTACAAAACTTTCATATTTACAAACATCTCCTTGTTGAACAATAAACTGACCTTTTAAATATTTTCTATAAGTTACTTTAGAAAGAAGTATAGCTTCCTCTTCTTCTGTTAAAGAAACATATCTGTTAATATAGTCTAATAGTGCTTGACCTTTTTCTTTAATCATATTACGAGTCTATTAAACGCTTATGGTAATTTATTTGTCCTAAATGATAAGATAAATGAGTCGTTAAATGAACCAAAAAATATTCAGTACTCATAGGTTCCTTAAAAACGACCATTGGATATTGTTTTTCTAAATCTTCAGCTGATAATTTTACCAAGACACTTTCAACTAATTGAATGGTATCATCTATTTGCTGTAACAATTCTGTTTTTAATACATTTTTAAGCGAAAACTCAAGATCTCTTTGTCTTATGTATCCTGATCCGCCAAGTATGGTCCCTATAAAATGATTGAGATTACCAACAATATGCAAACATAAATTGCCTGCTGAATTCGTGATTTCTTTATCAAGAAGCCATAAATTTTCTTCGCTCTTGTAAGCATCTATTTCAATTTTAAGTTTATTAAGATCTCTAGTAAAAATTTTAATTAAAGTTTTAGTAAGCATATTTTATTGATGTTTTAGCCTAATAAATAAGTGATGGGTAATTCAATTGTTTTTGTATTCAAAAAACACAGTTAACCTTATCGAACTCATCTAATATGTTCTCTCTAATTTACAGAAATAAGATTAATATCAAAAATAAGAACAGCCCCTCCAGGAATACTTCCTCTTCCAGAATTACCATAAGCTAAATGAGATGGTATTAAAAGTTTACCGCTTCCTCCTTCTTTAAAATATGTAATCCCTTCTGTCCAACCTGCTATAACTTGTTGTAAACCAAATGAGATACCTTCTCCATCACTTTGATCAAAAACAGTTCCGTTGGTAAAGTACCCTTTATAGGCTACTGTAACATTAGATGTTGAGTTAGGCTGCTCCCCCGTACCTTCATCATCAATCACATAATAAAGTCCCGTTGCACTTTTTTCTGCGGCCAAATTGTTTTTAGCAATATAATCGGTAATTTCTTTATCATTTAAAGCAACATAATCTTTTTCATCATCACTGCTACAAGAAACAAAAAGAGATAAAACCAAAGAAAACATAATGTATTTCATAATTCATTTTTTTGATGTAAATATAGCAAACACCTTTACTCTACAAATCATAAAAAATCATAAAAATTGTGAATATTGTAACACTAGAATTTAAGCTTGACAACTTTATATAAACTACTTTTGCCAAATGCAAAACCCAAATAATAAATTCCAATTAGAATTTGTAGCATTAATGGCATCACTTATGTCTATTGTTGCCTTATCGATAGATGCATTATTGCCTGCACTTCCAGAAATTGGAAGTTCTTTAGGCATTACCAATGTAAATGATAACCAGTTGTTAATTACTATGATTTTTTTAGGATTAGGATTTGGTCAGCTTATTTTTGGTCCTTTATCAGATAGCTTTGGCAGAAAACCAATTGTATATATAGGCTTTGTAGTATTTATAATTGCCAGTATTATTTGTGTGACTACCAAAAGTTTTGAAATGATGATTATTGGTCGCATACTTCAAGGTATCGGATTATCTTCTCCAAGAACTTTAAGCATCGCAATTGTAAGAGATTCATATAGTGGCGATTATATGGCTAAAATCTTATCTATTGTTGTGATGGTTTTTATTTTAGTTCCCGTAATCGCTCCCACATTAGGGCAGTTTTTGCTCAATTTTTATAATTGGGAGTCCATTTTTTATGTAAACTTAATTTATGGTCTTTTAGTCATGCTTTGGTTTTGGAAACGGCAACCCGAAACCTTACAAAAAGAAAAACGTATAAAATTCACATCACATCAATTTATTGATGGTGCTAAGGAGTTTATCAAATACAAAGATGCTGTTGCTTTCACGCTTATTTCTGGGTTTATAACAGGGTCATTTATGGTCTACTTAAGTACCTCTCAACAAATTTTTCAAGAGCAATATAACTTAGCAGATATGTTCCCTTATATTTTTGCAAGTTTGGCTATATCTATTGGGCTGGCAACCTATCTAAACAGCGTTTTTGTTATAAAATATGGTATGTGGCGTATTGCATATTTGGCGACCATAGCATATGCTGTTATTTCTGTTTTGTATGTTGTTTTATTCTGGTCTGGCGACAATCCGGGTATTGGTATTTTAATCAGTTTTTTTGCTATACAGTTCTTTGCTGTTGGCTTTATTTTTGGGAATATAAGGGCTTTAGCGATGCAACCACTGGGTCATATAGCAGGTATAGGCGCAGCTATTAATGGTTTTGTGTCTACAGTCATGGCTGTTCCTATAGCCAATTATATTGGTAGTTTTGTTAACGATTCTGTATTACCGCTATTTATTGGTTTTTCAATTTTTGGCGTATTGTCTCTTTTAACTTTTTTACTTTTAAAAAGAAAAAAAACACTATCAACTGTTTAATCCTTTATAAGTAACGTTCTTTTATAACGTTAATGTGCCAAATAGAATGTCCTAAAATGGTAAATGCTGCTGCTCTTCCGGACATATCTGAACCATTTGCATTGCCTATGAATTTTAAATCATCGTCATTTAAACTTTTTAGCAATACAATAAAACTTTGGCGCACTGCTTTAAACTCTTCTACAAGAGATTCTAAACTTTTGTTGTTCGCCTGAGATGGTTCAATGTAATCATCTTGTTCAAACCCCGAAATACCAGTTTTATCATGTCTGGAAAAACGAAAACAACGGTGTTGAAAAATTCTCTCAGTATCAATGAGATGCTGAAAAACTTCTTTTACATTCCATTTTCCTTCCGCATACCTGTAATTTAGTTTATCCGAAGGAATAGATTCAAAGAATTGTAAAACCATATCTGAATCTTTTTTAAAACCATCTATCAGTGTAGTTTCTTTAGAAACTAAACTAAGATATCTGTTATAATAGATGTTGTATTCGGTCGTTTTTAAATCTGATGTATTCATTTTATTTTTTATTAAATCTTAGCTTGATACGTATATAAATCATAATATCGACCGTTTAAAACAATCAACTCATCATGAGTACCGCGTTCCACAATACGCCCGGCTTCAATGACTAGAATTTGATCTGCTTTTCTAATAGTACTTAATCGGTGTGCTATAACAATAGTCGTTCTGTTTTTAATTAACTCCCCTAAACTCTTTTGTATCAAAGCTTCGCTCTCGGTGTCTAAACTAGATGTTGCTTCATCTAAAATAATAATTTTTGGATCAGCTAAAATAGCACGTGCAATGGCCAATCGTTGTCGCTGGCCTCCAGATAACTTTACGCCTCTTTCACCAATTAAGGTTTCTAAACCATCATCGAAACGATCCGTAAATTCGTTTACATATGCTGCTTTTACTGCACCTTGTAATTCAGACTCTGTGGCATCAGGTCTTGGAAACATGATATTCTCTTTAATAGTGCCTTCAAATAAAAACTCATCTTGTAAAACCACACCTAAATACTGACGGTAGGTATTCAACCTTACCTTAGATAAATCTTGATTATCTATAGTTACTTTACCAGATTTCGGATTTAAAAACGTAGCAGACAAACCTGCTATGGTTGATTTACCCGACCCAGAACTACCAACTAAAGCCGTTGTTGAACCTGCAGGAGCTTTAAAATTAATATGATGTAATACTTCTTTACCTTCCTCATAAGAAAATGATACATCATCAAAAATAATCTCTCCCTTTATAGCTTCCAGTTGAATGGTCCTCTCCTTATTATCTTCTTCGGCAGTCATATTCATAAGCTCCTCTGTTCTATCTAAACCTGCTAAAGCTTCAGTTAGCTGACTTCCAATGTTACTCATTTGTACTATAGGCGCAATCATAAATCCTAAAATGAGCGTAAAGAATAAAAATTCCCCGGTTGTCATGTCACTTTGTATCATATAATAACCTCCTATTGCCATAATCCCTGTGGTAGCAACACCTATCAAAAAGGTTGAAGAACTAGTCATTAAAGCAGTAGCCGTTAAACTCTTTTTTACATTCTGAAATAATTTATCAACCCCTTTTTCAAAAACCTTGTTTTCTTGTCCTTCTGCATTAAAGGCTTTAATCACCCGAACACCAGCCAAAGTTTCGGTTAATCTCCCTTTAACTTCTGCATTTATGACACCTCGTTTTCTAAAAATGGGACGAATATATTTAAAAGCTCTAAGCGCGATATATCCGAATATAGAAAGTGGTACAAACACAAAAAGTGTCATCCATGGATTCAGTTTTATTAAAATGATCAAAGACACAATGGCTGTAAAGGTGCCACCTACTAACTGCACCAAACCTGTGCCAATAAGATTTCGAACCCCTTCAACATCACTCATAATACGTGATACTAAAGCTCCCGATTTGGTATTATCGAAAAAACTAATAGGCAATGAAAGCACTTTTTTCTGTACTTGCGCGCGTAATTCACTAATTAAATATTGTGCTTGCACACTCAATATACGTGTGAGTAAAAATGACGTAAGTGATTGTATCAAAATAGCACCTAAAACTATAACTATTAAATTATATAAAAGACTGAAATCTTTACTTGGTACGACCTCATCTAACAATACTTTACTTTGCCATGGCAGGACTAAACCTGCTAAACTTCTAATAACTATTAAAACTAAACCTATAAATACCAAATTACGACGTGGCCATATAATGGTTTTAAAGGCTTGCGCCATAGTCACTTTATTTTTGGCTTTTGTTTTTGGAGTGTTCTTGAGGTGTTGCATCAAAATGATTTTAATCAATAATACCTATTTGAGTGTAAAATATGGTATAAGATAGATTGCTAAATTAACTAATCTTTATCATGATTCATATTAATAAGATCTAATCCTTAAAAGCGTTTATATAACTAATAGGTTTATTATATTAGTACGCTTATAAAAGATATATACAACATATGTTATATATATTCTATATTTGGGCGTATAAAGAACATATGTTCTTTATACTATTGTTACCCATAATTAAAAAATGAACAAACTACTTTTCATAATCCTACTGCTATTTTTAAATTTTTCTTGTTCTGACAATAAAAAAAATGTTGAATTAAAAGAGGAAAACAACTTTTTAAAAACTCAACTAACGGAAATCAAGAAAAAGAATACTGAATTGATTAAACAAATTTCTGTTCTTAAAACATTAGGCACAAAGAATAAAGACAATCAAATAATTGAATTATTAGACTCTAAAATTATAAAAATACTCGATAAAAGATATTCAGAGGACACATTAGATTTGGCAAAATACGGAAATGAGTATATTTTCAAAAGAGATGTTGAATTAACTAAGCTTGACAATAAATTATTTGCCGAAACTTTTGGGAATATTCGTGAAAGATTAGATTTATTAAATTATTCAACATTCAGTATTTGTGATGGCAAATCATTACCTCTTGAAATGTGTAATTGTACTGTTTCAATTTACATTGTTGTTGGACCAGAAAACCTTGGAGAAGATTATGAGTTATTTCGAATAGGTTTTTTCTATAACGTGGATTTAATTTCATTGCAAAGAATTGAAAAAGATGACTATGAATATGATATTGAATTGACTTTTGAACACGGAAAATATCCGAGGAAAACAGAGAAAATGAACTTAACAAAAATGAAATTAGAAAAATAACTATGGGTAACATTACCTATAATTAATGCGGGTTTGTTGCTTAAGATATAGAGTTCGCTTATCCGCCGACACCGCCAAATCTTTTGATTTGGCTTTAGAACAAAAAAGATAAAACAAAATAAAAAGTTTTGGCTAAGTGCTTAATCAGAAATTAATTACTTTTAACTCCCGCACTAACCATAGCTGTGGCGTTACCATTCATTTTGACCCAAAAAGCAAATAACCTATGAAAATAAAAATTCTTCTAATCCTTTCAATAATATTAACACTTCAGGTAAAAGCACAAAATAAAAATACTATTACTGGAAATATAATTGACAAAAACACAAAAGAGGCTTTGCAAAATGCTACAATTATATATCAAAATAAATCAATCGGAACAACTTCTGATATAAATGGACGTTTTACACTCACTTTAAGCGGTGCTCATGAATCAGATAGTATATTCATTTCATATATGGGTTATGAAACTATTAGAACAACTATCTCAAAATGTACGAAAACAAAAACACACGAATTAAATCCATTTATCAATGAATTAATTGAGGTTACAATTACATCAAAGAAGTTGAATCTAAAAAAGTTCATTAAAGAAGTAATTACGGATTATAATAAAAATAAAAGAAAAAAGGCACATATAGGAATTGCTCACTATAGAGAAAAAGCAAAAGAGAACAATCAATATATTATGTTTATGGAAAGTATTGGGTATTCGGTGTTTGCAGAGACACCAGCAAATGCAGCACTGCTTTCAAACCACAATTTTTTCTGTGAAAATACCAAAAGCCATGTGGTTAACCCTAAATGGACAAAATATAAAAGAGCAACTTATTATAATGTTCAAAAGGTTTCTCCTGGAGGAGGAGCAAATTTGAATATGTTCCGTTATTTAGAGTTAAGAGGTTTACTTTCTAACAAGCATTATAAAAAGTATAATTATAAAAAAGATTCTACTTATTATATTCAAAATAACTCAGTTTATCGAATTCGTTTCGATGGGAATAATGCAAAAGGAGTGATTCATGTTTATGCTGACACTAAACAGATATTGAAAATTGAGTGTTCAACAACAAAATATTGGAGTACTGCTTTTCATAAAAGAATTGATGCACAGATCAATATCCAGTTCAACTATTTTGAAAAAGTGCCATTCCTTTCAAAAATCACAGCGAACTATCAACATGAAAACTTAGAATATCAAAATAATCTCGAAATTTTGGTTCAAAAATTCAACAATTTTGATTTAAGTAAAGAAGAATATTGGAGTATGAATGGTTACGACCATAATCCATATATTGAATACATCCCAAAAGATTGGAAAACTACAATTAAGATTGATAAGGATTATGACAAAATTGTAGCAGACTTAGAGTCAAACCCATCATCTTTGGAAAAACATTTTGAGAATTCCTCTGGTCGATGGTTCTTCCCAAATGAGGAAACAAACAAATTGGCTGTGTCAAAAATCAAACAATTAAAACAAAACTTTTAAAATTTAAAAAACGAAATGGTAACAACGTGTAAAAATAATTGCTTGGTTCTTACCTACTTGGAAAATCCTACGGATTTTCCTTTGGTTCGTTCCATTTTTGTTAAGTTAGTTGCTTAATCACGCAACTATCCTTACACCAACCGTTGTAGCACATATGGATAACCGTTTCAAATACTATCTTTAGTTTTAATTATAAATTTCTGCTTAGAAAATATAAATGTCTTCAAGCATAAACTAATTCTTTATAACCTTTTTTGTTACACTTCCTTTATCTGATAAAATATTTAAGAAATACATTCCCTTTGGAAACTGGTTTAAATCTATCTCTTTAGTAGACACTCTATCATTTAATAATAATTTTCCAGTTATTGAATAAATAGAAACTCCATCAACATTAACTCCTTTTTTTGAAGATATATAAATTTTATCATTTGTTGGATTTGGATAAATATTAAAATAATGTTGTGGTTTACTTTCACTTACACTAAGTGAATTATTTACAATTTCTGTACTAACTATATTTGTTATAATTGGCAAGTTAAAATCAAAGTAAATATTAGCCTTTCCTGTAACTACATCACCAATTTGCGCATCAGATTTCGGCTTAATTTTAAAAGCTACAAAACCATGACTATTAGGCTCATCGTCTTGTTCTGCTGGTAATAAAATGTTATCAAATATAAAATCTACTAAATTTTCTTCTGTTATTTGAGTAATATAGGGATGACTTGACGCTACAGGCAAAAAAGTATCCCAATCTAATTTATTTTCCAACACATCTCTGACTCTAACGTTGATCGCACTAGCTGTACCAGTATTTTGAAAACGTACTAAGTAGTGAAGATATTCGTCAACTTCTTCTAATGTAATTTCATTTCCTTGTAATACGGTTTTATCATTAGGGTCAAAAGAATTTATGACAGTTTGTTCTGTTTCGGAAATGTTGTTCTCTAGATTTATATCTATATCATTACTTGTAATCATTGCAGTTAAGGGTAAAATCTCTCCACCATTCACAATAGGTGGTTCAAAAGTCTTTAAGATTATCCCTATATTCCTTTTTTCAAAAGGTTGCAAATCAATATAATTAAAAATTAAGGTATTAGCTGTCTGAGATTCTAAATTCTCAGAAGAACTAACATATGATTGCAAACTATTTTCAAATTGCATATTAATACTACCGTTAGAAACTGTACTACCAATATTTTCATAAACTAATTGATAACTAGTCTCAAACCCTGGTCTAGCATGCCATGTAGGAATCAACATAATTGTTACATCATTCACCAATTCATTTGCAGAGACACAAAAGTCAACTCCTTCAACCTGATTAAGCCCTGCAAAAACAACTTCTTGGTTGATTGGATTGCCTGCAAAAAGTGTATTTTCAGTATATATATTATAAGTACCTTCTCTTAATGAAAGATTAAAATCACCATTATTTTTTGAATAAGTTATAGTTCGTTCACCTTCATTCTCTGCAATTACTTTAAAATTTTTAGCTGCTATAGCTAAATCATTACAGTCGTTTTGACCAACATCAAATAAGGTAGACCCTTGTACAGAATTAAAATTTAAATCATACACTCTGGTTTGCCCATGCCCAGAATCACCACCATTCCATGCCCCTATTGCCACTCTACTTCCATCGGCAGATAACGAAACTCCATCTCCTGAATAATCTGAAGCACTTGAGCCATCAATATCTACACCTAATTGCGTCCAATGTGCGCCATTCTCACCATCACTTTCAACAAATTTAAAAATTCGAACACTCCCAGCGCTATTCCCTGCATCTCCATTTGGAGGATCTCCGATAGCCACAATTGATCCATCATATGAAATAGAAACATGGGCTTCTGAAGTTTTCCAAAAATATTCAGCCTTTATGGATTCTCCCATATAATTCCATTGTACTCCATTAAATTCAAGAACATTAATATTTGTGATCCCTGTACTATAATTACCAATTACTATACGATTTCCATTACCTGATAATTCAATTGAATCCCCAAAAGACCTGTCTCCATCGATGAATCCACCAACCAAAACCCAATTACTCCCATTATATTCTAATACTTGGACATCACTACCGCTACTGCCTTTGTACCCATTAATTGCAATTCTATTGCCGTCTGATGACAATGAAATATCTTTTCCTATCCAATAATTACCATTAAAACTATCAATATCCTGTCCTAATTTAACCCATACCTCCTCTATATATTCAAAAACTCTAACATGACCAGCACCATTTCCATTACCATCATTATAAGGAGCCCCAATAGCCACTCGGTTGCCAGTTGCAGAAAGAGAAACTGACCAACCAGAAGTATCTCCTTCGGCTTCTCCAATAATATCACCCCCTTGTTGAACCCATTCATCATTAATATACTTAAATATGCGCACACGACCAGCATCTAAAAAATCTTTTTTTACAGCACTTACAGCAATGATATTTCCATCTTCCGATATTGACACAGAAGTTCCAAAATAATCTAATGGGACTTTACCATCTATGTCCAACCCCACCTGTACCCAAACTCCAGAAACATATTCAAAAACTCTTACATGACCAGCACCATTTCCTTTACCATTATTAAAATGAGACCCTATCACCAATCTTTTACCGTTGGCAGATAAGGCAAGTGCTCTACTAGAATTATCACCTGAAGCTTCTCCGAAAATATCTTGACCTAATTGAATTTGTGCATTAGTAATTAAACTTAAAAATAAAAGAAAAAAAGAAAGTATTAGTTTTTTCATAGCTTAAATAATTTATCTTATTTAAACAAAGTAACTGAAAAAAATATCGTTAATAAAAGGTTCTTTACTATTTATTAAAGTGATTACCTTACAACCAAAATATTTATCATTTAACAGGAAACTAGATTGATTATCTACTTTTATATGATTAGCTATCTACTTGAACTCTCCATCTCTAAACTAATATTCTCTTGAAGTATTAAGTATATTTACGAACCTTACTAACTGTCTATTTTAGTTTCTTCTTTCGAATTTTTCCTTTTATAGGTTCTCTAAATTATATGCTTTTTTTATTCTGATTCTCAATATAATACTTGACCCCTTTTAAGCAGAAAAACTAAATAAATAAAATACGTGCTACAACAAAGTATATAATTTATTGCTAGTTCTAGCCCACTTACGAAAATCCTGCACTCTATTTTCTATTCGGTTTTTATTTGCTAAATTAGTTACTTAAACACGCAACAAACCATATACCAAACGTTACCTGCAATACCCCACTCTGCTGCAAAAAAATCAATAACTAAAATTTTCGACCAAAGCAAAGCGCAACTGTTGCGTACGACTGACCTTTAATACGGCAAATCTTAAATCAAAAAACTGACCAAAGCAATACGCAATCAAAACGTGCGACTGACCTCACTCAAACTCTATAACTCGGACTATAACACAACCCAATCAATTCGCAAACCGACCTTAAAAAAAATAAAAGTACTGCAGGTAACAATGTGTAAAAAAAATACTATTTTTATTACCAAATCAAAGGTCAGTGCTTTGTTTGCGAACTTCCGATTTTCCTTCGGAAAATCGCCGTTCACAAACCCGTACTTTCCTTACACGTACCGTTGTAGCTAATTGACAAAAAATGAAAGAACTAGATTTAATTCAAGTTTATGGTGACGGAAAAACTGTTCCTGAAATAGCCTCTGGTACTGATATAATTCTTGTCCAGAATAATACAGTGCAAGTTGGGAAATTAAATCTTGGAGAACAATATGATTTTTATATGGAAATTGACCACCCAAAAAATCAAGGTGACTTAGATATTTTAGCAACAGAAATAATTAAAGAAAAGAAACCAGAATATCTTAAAAGTAAAAACTCAGTTATTGCTATTTGTCCAAAAATCATTTCAGATAAAATAATATGGGAATGACTAGCAAAATAAAACCTTTAAAAGAAATTGAAGATAAATTAGAATTTTGGAAAGGAACAAGATTTCGTCAGTATCAAATGGGACTGAATGTTTCCGAAAAAGAAGATGATTACTATGAATATATGCTTGCTGAAATTCCTGGAGAAAGAGATTTTATGTTACTAACCTGTGTAGAAGGATACGAATCTGGAAGTGCTTTGGCATTAGTTAAAACATCTGAAGATAAGACCAAATTTGTGATTACAGGTAAAGCAATAAAATACTCAATGGGAATTGAAAACACGTATTTAATGGAATCTGAATAAAACTACTGAATGGCATACTCAATTAAAAAACAAGAAATAATAAAATATACACCAGAACACTTGAAAACATTTAAAGTTGACTGTTATGAATGGATCGACAATTTGAATTTCACACTTACCCCATCTGAGTGTCTTTCGAATTATAAAGATTACATTGAAATTGCTGAAAAAATGTTTTTAGATGCTGGTTGGTATGGAGATGGAGAAATTGAATTAATGTGGATTCCTCCTTTTGCTGTAAAAAATGACAAAATTGAACCGAATATTGGATTAACAATTTGGCACGTCAAACAAATAGAAGATGGAATTTCTTGGATTCTTTCTCCTATTGATATTTATGAATAAAACTAGCTACAACATTACCTATAATTAATACGGGTTTTAGTGCTTATTCCTAAGTTCTAGTATTTCTACTAAGTCCGCCAAATCTTTAATTTGGCTTTAGAACTGAAAAGATAAATCAAAATATAAAGTTTTGGCTAAGTGCTTAGTAGGAAATTCATTATTTTTAACTCCCGCACTAACCATAGCTATGAACGTTGTGCTTCATTAAAACCAAAATTCGAAAATGATAGAAAAATCCCAAGTTGAAGAAATTTTAAGAGTTGCTGATTCAGGCTATCTTTTTCATAGAGAAGGACAAGAACTTGAATTTAAAGAACAATTTAATTTTTCATCTCTTGCAGATTATTTTAGAGATTTTGCTGCTTTCTCAAATAACAAAGGTGGATATTTAGTTTTTGGCGTACAAGATTCACCAAGAATTCCGAACGGATTATCAGCAAGTGCATTAGACCAATTTATAAAAATTGACCCTGAAAAAATTACAGGTTATTTACTAAATATATTTTCAGGAAATATTAATTGGGAACAAGCAGAATTTGAGATTGACGGTAAACATTTCGGAGTTTTTAGAATTTATTCGGCAAAGACAAAACCCATAATTGCAAAAAAAGACGAAGGTAAAGAGCAGATTATAAAAAATGGAGAAATCTATTTTCGGTATGGTGGAAGAACACAAAAAATTCAATTTCCCGAATTAGAAGCAATTATTAATAAAAGAGTTGAGCAAAATAACTCTCAATGGCTCGATTTAATGTCTAAAATTGGAAAAGCAGGTCCTGAAAATGCTGCAATTCTCGACACAGAAAAATCAATAATAGAAAAGGAAAATTCAAAGATTTTAGTAGTTGATGAAAAGTTAGCATCTAAACTTAAATTCATAAAAGAAGGAGAGTTTGTAGAGAAAAAAGGAGCAACAACATTAAAATTAGTTGGAGATGTAACACCTATTGACCATATTGAAGTAGTTAAAAAAGTAAAAGAAGATTTAATAAAAAGGTTTCCATTTTCAGCAACTGAATTAGCAAAAGAAGTTAAACGATTAGTTCCAAGTTCAAGTCAAAGTGATGTTTGGAAAGTAATTAGTGAAAATGATTTGAAAAATAATTTTGATTATTCTGCATACAATTTCAGAAATAAACAGAAAGAAGATGATTATAAAAAGACTGGAAACAAACCTGGATGTCCAAGTATTTATAATCAAAACGCAATTGAATTTGTAGCGAATATTGTAAAACAAATAGATAAATAACGAAAGCACAACAACGTATATAAAAAATAGCGGTTTAGGTGCTTTAACAAAAGTTATATAATATAATAAAGGTCAGTATTAAACCGAAAAGTTCGTGCTTAAAAACCCGCTACTTTTCATATACAAGACCGTTACCTGCAAGCTGAAAAGCAGAACTCAAATTAGATGAATGGATAAACTAAAATCATTAGAATTAGAAAAACAGATTAAAGGTCAATCCATAGGTGGATTCAAAGTTTTAAAGTTAATCAACAATGGTAAATCCGCAGCAGTATTTAAAGCTGAAAAAAATGATATTTTTTATGCTCTAAAGATTTTTGATAATGATTTAGTTGAGAGATTTGGACACGAAATTCAAACCAAAAGAATTGAACAAGAAATAGCCTTAAAAAATCATTCTATTCCTAATCTAGTTAGGATTTTCGAAGGAGGCAATACTGATTTAAATGGTCAAAAATATTACTTTCTTGTAATGGAACTGATAAGCGGTTCTAATCTTAAAGATTATATTGTAAGTAACGAATATGGGCAAAATTTCGCAATTAAAGTTTTAGAAAAACTTACTGAAACAACTGAACAGTTGTTGTCTCAAAAGGGAATTGCTCACAGAGACATAAAACCTGAAAACATAATGGTAAGTGAGGAGAATAAAATTATTCTAATGGACTTGGGTGTATTAAAATTAGTTGGTGCTAAATCGTTCAGTGATGAAGAAGAAAAGTCTTTTGTTGGAACTTTAAGATATGCACCACCTGAATTTTTGCTTCGAACAGAAACAGATTCAGAAGAAGGATGGAGAGCTATTAATCTTTATCAAATTGGAGCAACACTTCATGACATAATTATGAAAAAAGAGTTGTTCTATGATAAAACACCATATTCAAATCTTGTTATAGCCATAAAAGAAGATGTCCCTCAAATCTCAAATACTACATTTTCATTTGAATTACTTCAGTTAACTAGAGATATGATGACTAAAGATTGGAAAAAGAGGTTAAACCTTTCATCCACTCAAAGAATCAATCTTGTTATTAATTCAAAATTATCAAAAGAAGATGCTTTTGAAGAAAGCATAGAAGAAATTTTAAAAATGAGAATTGGTCACCAAGCCAATTTTGATGAAATAGAGAAATTACAAAGAACGAAATCTGAATTATTAAAAAAACGAAAGGATTTTGCCATAAAATTATTCCAGACATTAGATGAATGTGTTTTAGAAATAAAAGAAAAAGGAGTTTTTACTGATTTCAAAAAATCTAAACATTTTCGTTTTTCCAATGATAGAAATGGTGAAAAACAAATTCAAAACTATCTTTATGAATTTCACGGAGATTTAAAAATGGGATTTCCTTCTAATTTATACTTGTTCTTTAGAATCATAAACACCGAGGATTATTATACAGAAATTGAGACTTTTTCTACTTTCCCTTCTGTTTTTGCGAAAGCAAATGTTAATAATCCCGAAAGCTTATTCAGAGAATTAGATAAGACTTCAAGACAATTAAAAAATATGATTAATAGGGTTGGTCCACCTGCGATTAATTATAATTTTAAAACTATCAATATTTTCAAAGGTATTGCTGAAATAGATTCTTCTCTCAAAAATCAATTGAAAATTCAGATAGTGAAACTAATTATGAAATCTTTAAAAGCTGTTGAGAAAAAAGTTGAAAATAAAATCGAAGAACAAAAAAGAATGGTAGAATCCAAAAGGTCAGTTAATTTCAACGTATCAACATCAGGTGGAAATAATATAGTAATAGATAGTTTATGAAAGCCAACAGGTAACACTGTGTATAATTAATTGCTTGGTAATAGCCTACGTGGAAATTCCTTCGGAATTTCCTCTGGTTCGTTCCATTTTTGCTAAATTAGTTGCTTAACCACGCAGCTAACCATACACAACAACGTTAGCAACTATTAGAGTCAAACAAACTACTTCAATAATTGAATAATATTTGATTTATAAGTTTTCCCAATAGGAATAATATATTCAGAAATAAAAATTCGATTACCTTCAATACTCTTTATGTGCTTTTTTGATACTGCAAACGATTTGTGGACTTGTATAAAATCTAAATCGCTAAATAATTCTAAAGCGTCTGAAAATTTTTCTCTAACTGTAATTATTTCATCAGTTGTAATCACTTTTGTGTAATTTCCTGCAGCTTCAACATATTGAATAGTATCAATTGTTACTTGAATATACTTCTTACTACTTCTAAGAAAAATACTATCAGAAACTGACACTTTTTTTTCTAAAATGGAATGTGTTGTTTTGCTTGTTGAACTTACGGTTTTATTAATCGCTTTTAAAAAACGTTCAAAAGAAAATGGTTTTAATAAATAATCTGAAATATTAAGCTCATAACCTTCAATCGCAAATTCTTTATATGCAGTTGTTACTATTACTTTTGGAGGTAAAGACAATGTTTTTAAAAATTCAAAACCTTTTAGTTTTGGCATATTTAAATCTAAAAAAATTAAATCAACTGCATTTTCATTCAAATATTCAATAGCTTCTAAAGCATTATAGCAATTCTTCATTAACTGCATATTTGGCAATAAATCACAGTAGCCTTTTACTATATCATGAGCTATATACTCGTCATCAATAATTAAATATTTAATCATAACTGCAATGTTAATTGTGCTTTATATACATTTTCTATTGTAGAAAAGGTTAAGGTATGTTTTTGGGGATACACCAATTCTAATCTTCTTTTTAAATTTTTCAATCCAATTCCGTTGTTTTCTTTTGGTTGTGAAATATCGAAATTATTCTCTATTTCAAAAAACACCTCATTTTTCTTTGTCTTCATTTTAAGATGAATATAAGCATCTTCATGTAAATTCTCTAAACCGTGTTTAAAGGCATTTTCTAATAGAATAATATAAAGTAATGGCATTACATTGTATTCGTCTTCAATTTGAACTTCAAACTGTATATCAATTTCTTTGTGATAGCGCATTTTATGAAGCTCAATATAATTGTTTAAATAATCAACTTCTTCTTTCAAAGTAACGAAATCTCGTTCGCCTTCGTAAATGCTATATCGCATCGTTTCTGATAGTTTTAATATCAATTTTTGTGCTTTTTTTACATCAGTTCCAACCAATCCATATAAGTTGTTCAATGTATTAAAAAAGAAATGTGGATTCACTTGGCTTTTTAAATGCAGTAATTCTGTTTTTGCTTTTTCATTTTTTAATTTGATTAATGAAATGATTTGTTTTATAAACCAAGAAACGCCAAGAATAATTATAAATAAGTAGTACAAAAGAAAAAGTGTACTAATTGAGGTTGGATAACCTTCTAAAAAAATAACCGATTCTTTTTCTGTAGTAATTAATTCAAAAGCAGTTATTAGTATTGGAATAAGTGCAGTTATACTCGCAATTACAACAATTATAATCCATTTTTTTCTATTTATATTGAATATCATTTGGTAAAAGTAAGTTGATAAAACATACTATCAAAAAAGGTTGACAAACAACCTTTTAAGCGTGTTCAAATTAGTTAAAAGTGTTACAAAATCACTTTAAACACAGAAACAATTTTTGTGTCACTCGTAAGAATCAGTTTATCCCAGTTATTTTAATTACCTAAAGTTAGAAATTAGTTTTGCTTAAAAATAATTCAAAAAATAACAGAAATGAAAAAACGAATATTAAGATACTTAAAACATATTTTATCAACCATCCTAGTATTAGGATGTTTAGCAATTGCATTTGGTCTTTATCATGGTGCTTCTTTACATTATGCAGATCATCCTTTAATGTATAACATAGATAATGAAGGTCCTTATGTTTTCTATAAAAATGACAGCATTTTAAATATAAATTATGTAAAAGGGAATAAAGCTGATGGATTTTATGTGGATAAAAAGGAATACGCTATTAATTCAGAAGTTTCAATATCTAGTTATTTTCAAATTGATTCCACAAGTTTTAATTTTAAAATCAAATCAGATTTTAAGATTCCAAAAACGACTTATAATGACGGGAATCCTATTGTTGCAATTTCTGATATTGAAGGTGGTTATAAAGCATTTAGAGATTTTCTAATCAATACCAACGTAATTGATGCTGATTTAAATTGGACATTTGGGAAAGGACATTTAGTATTGGTTGGCGATTTTGTAGATCGCGGTTGGTCTGTTACACAAGTACTGTGGTTTATATACAAACTGGAACAAGAAGCAGAAAAACATGGTGGTTTTGTTCATTTTATTATTGGAAATCACGAACTGAAAAACATGCAAGGAAATTATAGAGCATCAGCAGAAAAGTATCTTGGTGTAAGCAACATTTTAGGAAAATTGCAAAGCGAATTGTATAATTCAAATTCATTTTTAGGAAAATGGTTGTCGAGTAAAAATTCAATAGAAAAAATTAATGGAAACCTTTTTGCTCACGGAGGATTACATCCTGAAATTGCAGCTACAAAATTAAGTTTGAATGAAATTAATCAACTAATACGAAATAATTACTACACGCCTTATTATCCAAAAACAGAAAAGACAACTGAAAGTTTATTGACATCAACCAAAACTGGAATTTGTTGGTATAGAGGATATTTTAAAGAGGACTTATCTCAAGAAGAGGTAGAAAAAGGGTTGAATAAATTCAAGGCTAAATCTATTGTTGTTGGTCATACACTTCAATCAAAAGTGAACAGACAATACAATGGAAAAGTTATAGCAATTGACGTTCATCACCCAAAAGACTATCACAAAAACTGGCCAAGTGGAAAATCTGAAGGCTTGCTAATTGAAAACGATAAATACTATCGTGTGATTGCTGATGGAAAGAAAGACGAAATGTAACAGTTGCTAACAACGTGTCCTAATCAATTGCTAGTGCTTGCCGACTTGGAAATTCCTTCGGAATTTCCTCTGGTTCGTTCCATTTTTGCTAACTTAGTTCTAGCCAACGCAACTAACCATACACGAACTCGTTGTAAGTAATTTTGAACAACTGAATGTCATTAAATGAATTTTGAAAATCAAATTATCTTCTTTTTAAGTGCATTAGGAGCATTTAATGGCCTTTTATTAAGCATATATTTTGCTTACTCAACAAAGTATAAGAAATTTACAAACTATTTTTTATCATTACTGTTATTTGTTTTAAGTATAAGAATTATCAAATCTGTTTTTTTTTACTTTAATCAAAAACTATCAGTAACTTTTATTCAAATTGGCCTTTCTGCTTGTGTTTTAATAGGTCCAGCATTGTACCTGTACATTGTATCTACATTAAAAGAAACAACACCTAAAAGATGGCTGATTCATATTGTTCCATTAGTATTCTTATTAATTATATTAGGAATAATTTATCCATATTGGTCATATAAAGAACTATGGTCAAGATTCATTATAAAAGGGATCTATTTACAATGGTTAATCTATATTATTATAACTGGTTTTCAACTAAAACACATTCTAAAAAAAGTATTCTCGAAAACTAAAAAGCTCAATGAAATTGAGGTTTGGTTGTTGAGTATTTTTACAGGAGTATCAATTATTTGGTTTTCTTATAATATTGGTTCTTATACATCTTATATTGTTGGAGCATTATCATTTTCATTTGTTTTTTATCTTTTAGTTTTATTATGGTTGTTTAAAAGGAATAAAAATACCTTATTTTTTGATGAAAAAGTAAAATACGGGAATAAAAAAATTGATAGAGAAGAAGTAAAATCAATTATAGAAAAATTAACTATCATCAAGGATAAAAAGCTCTTCAAAAATCCCAATTTAAAATTGTCAGATGTTGCTAAACAACTAAATATTCCACCTCATCAATTATCGCAACTTCTGAATGATAATTTAGGGAAATCATTTTCGTTATTTATAAACGAACTTCGAATTGAAGAAGCAAAACAGTTGCTAATTTCAAGTGATGTATACACCATTGAAACTATTGGCTATGATTGTGGTTTTAACTCTAAATCTACTTTTTTTACAACTTTCAAAAAGATAACAGAAACTACACCAGCTAAATACAAAAAAGAAAAGAGCCAAAAAGGAGACAATTAAAAGTATTTATTTACAATTAGTAGTTCGGATTTATAATATAAAACCTTTGCTAACAAGAATGATTGCATATTGTGGTAAATTAAAACCGTATGCGAAGAATAATATTTTTTTTATTAATCATTTCTATCTTAATAGGATGTAAAACCTCCCCGAAAAAGCACGATAAAATACTTTTCATAGTATCTAATCAACATACTTACGGAAGTACAAATTTAAATACAGCTAATCATTTTTCCGAAATTGTTTTGGCTTATGATGTATTTAAAAAAAGAGGTTACAAAATAGATTTTGTAAGCCCTAAAGGAGGTGCTATTCCTATTGGTTATCTAAAAACATCCGACAGCATTCAGAAAAAGTATCTATACGATACTGATTTTATGAATTTACTTAAAAACACACTTCATCCTAAAGTTATTAATCCCGTAGATTATAAAGTCGTTTATTATAGTGGTGGTGGTGCCGCAATGTTTGGCGTTCCTGAAAATAAAGAAATTCAACATATTTCAAAAACTATTTATGAAAACAAAGGAGTTGTATCAGCAATTTGCCATGGTACAGCAGGAATAGTAAATTTGAAATTATCAAACGGAAAGTTTTTATATGAAGGAAAACAAGTAAACGGTTTTCCTGATGTCTTCGAAAATAAAACAGCTTCTTACTATAAAACGTTTCCTTTTTCTATAGAAGAAGTAATAAAAAATAATGGCGGAAAATTTATTTATTCTAAAGAAGGGTGGGACAATCACTATGTTGTTGATGGAAGGTTGGTCACTGGTCAAGATCCTTCAGCCTCAACATCTGTAGCACAAAAAGTGTTAGAATTACTGGAAAAATAAATTAATATAAATAAACTAAAATATTTAAAATATGAAAACAACAATCATAACATTATTACTTTGCATCAGTGTTTCAATAAATGCTTTTGCTCAAGAAACTGATTATAACCTCGTAGAAAAAACTGTTTCCTATTATTTAGATGGTGGTACAAATAACGATTTTGAAACTTTAAAAAAAGCATTCCATAAAGATGCTACAATGAAATTTATTTCAAAAGGAGTATATAAAGAAGTAAATGCGTTGGCTTTTTTTAAAAGAGTTATAAAGCCTGGTCCTAAACAAAATAGAAAAACACAAATTTCTTACATTAATGTTTCTGGAAATACAGCTAATGCAAAACTAGAAATAGAATACCCCACATTTACGTTTATTGATTATATGAATCTATTAAAAATAGATGGAGAATGGAAAATAGTCAGTAAAATATATTATAAAAAACCAAAAACATCAAATAGTCAAACTGACATTGAAAAAGAAAAACATATTAAGCAGATTATAGAAAACACCAAAAACTTTTCTGAATACGTAAATACGTCCAATTATAAAATGATTGGAGAGTCTTATACAGATGATGCAAAAATATTCCCTCAAAGAGGTGAAATATTAGAAGGGAAAGAAGCAATATTAAAATATTGGACACTTCCAAAAGGTATAAAAACGATAAACCATAAAATAACACAACATAAAATTAGAATTGTTGAAAATACAGCGTATGATTATGGTCTATATCAAGGAACTACCGTAAAAGAGAATGGAGAGCAAAGTAATTGGAGCGGTAAGTACGTTATTGTTTGGAAAAAAGAAGGGGAGAATTGGAAAATGTATCTTGATATTTGGAATAACATCAATTAATGAATTCAAAAAATAAGAATATAAAACAATGAAAATCAAATTTTTAGTTCCTTTTGTATTATATCTAATGATAATTACATCTTGTTCAAAAAATATGGCTACAAAAAAGCCTAAACAATTTAACAAAAAAATAGATGATTATGTATCGACACTTATCAAAGCAGATGAAATTCCTGGGCTAGCTATTGCAGTTATTCAAAATGGAGAGATTATTCACAGAAAAAATTACGGATTAGCGAATCTAGCTCATAGCATTCCTGTAACAGATAGCACATTATTTCGGGTTTACTCTACTTCTAAAATTGTTACTTCTGTCGCAATTTTTCAGTTAATAGAAATTGGTAAACTCACTTTGGACGACCCAATTTCAAAATATATAGATAATCTTCCTCAATTATGGAAAGACATAGAAATTGAGCATTTATTAACGCATTCATCTGGACTACCAGATTATAAAAATTTTGATAGTGAATCGTCTAATCAATTGCTTATTTCAAAAATGGCTAAAGAACCGCTACATTTTAAAAAAGGATATCGACACGAGTACAATCAAACAAATTTTTGGTTTCTTAAATTAATCATCGAAAAAGTTACAAGCCAAAAATTTGAGAATTTTATTAAAGAAAATCAATTTAATGAAGATAGTCATCAAGTAATTTATGCTTCCAATAGTTTAGTTGTTATACCTAATCGAGTATCAAAATATCAATTCAATAAAGAATACAATGCTTATGAAACAAGTACATTCAACGCTGGATCTAGGTCCATTGCTGGTAATGGTTTAAATATAAATTTAAACACATTGCTAAAATGGAATAATAAATTAGATCAAAATCAATTAGTCAATCAAGAAACGAAACGTCAAATGATGACACCATATGTGTTTAATAATCATAATATTCCTTTTGGATATAGTTGGGGAATTTATGGGCCAGAAGACAAACAGTATTTTGGATTTGCAGGTGGTGGAGTAAGTGCTTTAATGAAGTTTATGGACAAGGATTTGACCATAATTATTTTGTCAAACGGATTTAGAAATAGCCCAGTCATTGGTAATGCTATTACTTATATTTCTGGCTTATCAGATACTACTCTAATTAGAAAGGACAGAATGCTCAATGAAGATATTAGACTAGCTTTTATGTTAAATAACTATAATGATGCATTAAAGATATATAAGCAGAAAAAAAGTGAAAATAAAAAAATAAGTTTTGAAAGAGCACTAAATGAAACAGGTTATTATTATTTGTCAAATAATCAGTTAGATAATGCAATATCAATATTTAGATTACTTACCGAAGAACATTCAAACTCATCAAATGCATTTGATAGTCTTGCTGAAGCTTATTTTGTTAAGAAACAATATGATTTAGCTAAACAGAATTATAAAAAATCTTTAGACTTGAACCCTGAAAATGATAATGCAAAAATAATGTTAACTGAAATTGAGAAACTAAACTAATGCTAACAACGTGTCCTATAGTCAATTGCTGGTTCTGTGTGTGCTCGGAAAATCTTACGAATTTTCCTCTGGTTTGTTTTCTTTTGCTAACTTAGTTCCAGCCAATGCAACTAACCATACATACACGTTGTAAATGCATTTTGAGATTTCACCTATACAGCTAGTAACCGTATGCTCAGTAATCAATGGGTTTGTGTTTGCTTTTCTGCTCTTTGAAAAGAATGAAAATCGGCGGGCTAATCGCTTTCTCTCCCTGACCATTTTTTCTATGTGCCTAACGTTTACACCGTTCATTTTGGATATATCCATATGGAATACCTATCAGTGGCTCTCTTGGCTCCCCTTCTCCTTATCATATTGGATTGGCCCTGCATTTTATTTCTATATAAAGACACTTACAGAAGGTTCTGATGCATTTCGAAAAAAGGATCTCTGGCATTTTTCACCATTAATTCTTAACTATTTCCATAGCATCTATCATGCCTTTACTCACTACAGTAACCCTTGGCCATTAATACACGATATAGCTGAACTGTTGGAATCTGTAGCAATACTCTCTGTTATGATCTACCTTATATTTTCTTTCCGACTTGTTAAATCATACCAGGGTTCACTGTTAAATAATATCTCGTATACCGAGCTAATTGATCTTCGTTGGGTGAATCAGTTCATACTAATAACTGCAGGTTCCTTTATCCTAATATTGATCTTTGTCATCGCAGGCATGGTCGTTGGAGGGAAATTTGCTCCCTTGGAATGGACCGAACCAAGAGCCTTCATTCTACTTATTTATTCAGGGGTACTCTATTGGTTAAGTATTAGCGGCTTCAAACAAACTCAAACATGTCAGGTTTTCAATATAAAGGAAGAACCAAACGAACAAGACAATGATAAGCTCTCTGAAGTGATTCAAAAGTTAAGTTCGATCATCGAATCCAATAAGCTGTACCGGAACCCGGAGTTATCTCTTTCTGATCTTGGTGAGTCCGCAGATATTTCAAAACGAGTCATCTCGAATGCAATTAACAAGGAGCTTGGAAAGAACTTTTTCCAGTTCATTAATGAATACCGCGTTGAGGAAATGAAGGAGCGATTGAAAGATCCAAACAATGATCACTTGAAAATACTTAGCCTGGCTTTTGACGCAGGATTTAATTCTAAAGCAAGCTTTAATCGTGTATTCAAATCCTATACTGGACAAACCCCAAAAAACTTTAAATCAGAAAATAGTTAGTCATCTACAAGTTTTGAGACCTCAAAACGGGTATTGAGACCTTATAGGTTTATTCTTTTTCTATTTTAGTCAAAACTAAATAGAATATGAACAAAACCACTACACAAAAATGAAATATAAAGTAATTCTTATACTCCTGGTTATCTTGGGATGTGAACGCCAAGATACCATTAATGACTTCCCCATCATGGGAAATCTTCCAGTTGGAGAATACACGGTTGGATTTAAAACGTTATTCACTTATGACCTCACAAAGAATGCTGTTCCTTTTTCGGACTGGGACGGAAACCTTTATCAAAATCATACATCCGAAAATGGACGACAATTCCAAATCAACATTTGGTATCCAGCTCAACAAGGTTCTGGTGATCCATTGAAATATGCAGATTACGTTGATCTAATGGGTAGACAAACCGATTTTAGTGAATCAGAAGAACAAAAAGTCTTCGCGAGACAGACATTTATTTCTCAAACACGAGATTTAAGAAACATTCTAGAAGCAGAAAATAAGATAGATTTAAGTACAGAACAATTGAATCAACTCCTTGATCTGGATATCTTTGCTCGTTTGAATGCTAAAGCTGCAAAAGGAAAGTATCCTGTCGTCATTTACCCAAATGGAAGTAGTCCGGCTTATCAAAACATCACTTGCGAGTTTTTAGCAAGCCATGGTTACGTAGCGGTTGCTTTCGTTCCGAAAGGAAGGTTTTCTTCCGGAATGGAAACATCTACCATTGGCTTAGAGGTAGCTGTGGATGACCTTGAGTTTGTTCTTGGAAAGATCGGTGAAGAATCAAATGTGGATATGAGTAAAGTTTCTATACTCGCCAATGCGATTCATTCCTCTGTGGGAGCGGCTGCAATATCTAGGAATGAGAAATTCAAGGCATTGATCAACCTGGAAGGAGGATTGCCAAGTGCATTTGAACAAAGGCTTTTAAACGGATCGGTTTTTTATCAGCCCGAGAACATTCAGTCACCGATGTTATTTATTTATTCACCTCATCCGTCTATAGATCCAGAATATACTTACCATTTGAAATATGCCGATCGATATTACGCACATTTTCCAAACATGTCTGAGTTTGCCGCGCTGAATTATGGAATGTTTGATGAATTCATTCCAGACATTATTGGAGAGCATTCCGGGAACACAAAAAAAGAATTTGAGACAGTGAATGAGTTAATATTAAGATTTCTAAATCAAAAAATAAAGGGAGAATCAGGAGAATTATTTGACAATTCTTTTGTTGCATCCAGGAAAAGTATAGATACCACGTTTATCTTACCAGGCCTACCTGCTCCACCAAACATGGCAGTACTTAAAGATACTTTTGTGAAGGAAGGGTTCGATGCGGTTGAAAATATTTACCAGCAGCTGAAGTCTGAGGGGAATTCACAACCTTTCTCTAAGGATTTCTATACAGATTACCGAAGCTGGTTAGCCTGGAAAAAAGACGAAGACTTTGCATACCGTCTAAGGCTTTATAAACTTGCTTACGACAGTTATCCGGAATCTGCCAGAATCAACTATTACGTGGCGTACTATTCACTGAAAAGGGAATTGAATGAGCAGGCGAAGCGTTTCTATCCTCAAGCATTAGCATTACTTGAATCAGATGAGGATTTGAATGCTAATGAAAAATCCAGATTAAAGGCTTTTGCTATTGAAGAATTGAATAGTTTGATGAAATGATCGAGAGGAGGCTATATCTCTATTTATAAGAACATAAATGGGAATTGGGAATTTGAAAAAATTACCGGTAGTTGGGTATCTAAAAAACGCATTACAACAACGTGTCCTATAGTTCATTGCGTCTGAAATTCCTACTCGGAATCTCCTATCCGCTAAACAATCGGTTCGCTCCTATTTGTTATCTTAGCGCTTACGCAACGAAACCATACACGTACACGTTGTAATTAATACCAAAAAATGAATAAAATATACTTTTACCCCTTAATATTTTTAATCTTTCTTTCAGCAACCAAACTATCTATAAAAAATAATATATGGAATTTCAAGGATTATGATAAAATCGAATATGATCTTTCGATGTCTGCAACAAATGAAGTTAATTATTTGAATCAGAAAAATGGAGTAAAAGTTTCTGCAAACCTAATTGTTGATATTTTAGACAGTACACATGCTGACTTAGTTGTAATAAACAAAAAGATTATTGAGAAAGTAAATGACTCTGTGACTACTTATGACGAGATTCAACTGGAAGATGATATTATATTTAAAAACTATACTAATCAAGGAAAAATAGAAGGAAAAATTTCGGAAGAAGCCGCTTCAATAAAGGATATTATTTTCCCTGTAATATTGAAAGAAATTAAAGTTGGAGAATCAATTACTGAGAAATTCAAAATACCCTTTGATTTTGGTAAAGAAGTTATAGAATTAGAGGTGGAAAATGTTATTACCAAAACTAAATCTGAAGATGGACTTAGTACTTATTCAGGCACAATTAATTCAGCAAAACATTCAGTTGAAACCCCTAATATAGAATCTATGACTATTTTTGTTAATGGAAATACTAATTTTCAATTCGATAATAAAAAAGGGGTGTTTTTAAACCAGCAGACCAATCTTGCATTTTTTATAAAAGGAAAATTAGATAAAAACGAGTTAACAGATATTTTGACTTTTCGAATTAATCAAGATATAAAATTAAAAAGTCTTAAATAAATACTAATTACAACAAAGTGTCCTAAAAATAATTGCTTGGTACATCCCTACTCGGAAAATCCGCAGGATTTTCCTCTGGTTCGTTCCATTTTTAGTAAGTTAGTTGCTTAATCACGCAGCTATACTTACACCAACCGTTGCCCACATTAATGAAAGTTGAAGGTAATATGCGAAAAATGAAAGCCGCAATGCGAAGACAATATGGTTTTCCTAAGGATATCAAAGTTGAAGAAATTGAAAAACCAATTCCCAACGATAACGAATTATTAATTAAAATTCATGCAACTACAGTTAATAGAACTGATTGTGCAAATCTTACAGCAAAACCATTTATAATGCGCTTTGTATTAGGATTTTTTAAGCCTAAAAAGATAGTGTTAGGGACTGATTTTTCAGGTAAAGTTATGGTAGTTGGGAAAAACATCAAGTCACATATTGTAAACGATAAGGTATTTGGTTTTACTGACACAGGATTAGAATCACAAGCCGAATATATAGTATTAACTCCAAAAGGAAATTTATTTACCATACCAGAAAACATTGATTACAAGCAAGCAGCTGCAAGTTTGGAAGGAGCTCACTATGCTTATACTTTTACCCATAAAGTAAACATCCAATCTAGACAAAGAATTCTTATTAATGGAGCAACAGGAGGAATTGGTTCAGCTCTCCTCCAATTTGTTAAGCAATATAATGTCAAAATAACCGCTACTTGTAATACGAAAAATTTAGAATTGATAAAATCTTTGGGTGCTGATAAAGTTTATGATTTTACCAAAGAAGATTTCACTGTCGATAAAGAAAAATATGACTTTATATTCGATGCTGTAGGCAAAAGTACATTTGGAAAATGTAAACCATTATTAAAAGAAAAAGGTATTTATATATCCTCAGAGTTAGGTCCTTATTCTCAAAATTTATTTTACGCACTCACAACTTCTATTTCAAAAAATAAAAAAGTAATCTTTCCTATACCATATAGCATACAGAAAACCATACCCTATATTATTGATCTTTTGAAAAAAGAAAAATTTAAACCAGTAATAGACCGTGAATATTCATTGGAAGATATATCTAAAGCTTATGAATATGTAATTATGGGCAAGAAAACAGGAAACGTTATAATTAATGTTTGAGTATAGAAAACGAGAGTACAACAACGGTAATCGTTGCACAAGGCTCTAAAAAACACAGAATTAAACACAAAAGCCCCTTAAATAGGAGCTTTTGTGTTTAGAAGCATTTGTTTGTTCTCAAATATAAATAATTTGTTTACAACGCATTATCCATAATATCCTGAACCACTTCTGGATTTAAAAGCGTGCTCGTATCTCCTAAGTTACTAGTGTCTTTATGAGCAATTTTTCTCAAAATACGTCTCATAATTTTACCAGAACGCGTTTTTGGTAAACCTTGCGTGAATTGAATTTTGTCCAGTTTCGCAATAGGTCCTATATGTTCTGTTATTATCTGGTTGATTTCTTTGCGTAAATTATCATGAACTCTCGTTTCACCTACATCCTTTAAAATCACATAACCATATAAGGCATTTCCTTTTACGTCATGTGGGAAACCTACAATGGCAGATTCTGCAACTGCTGGATGTTCGTTAATAGCATCTTCAATGGGAGCTGTTCCTAAATTATGACCAGATACAATAATGACATCATCCACACGTCCTGTAATTCTGTAATAACCTACCTCATCTCGTAACGCACCATCTCCTGTAAAATACTTATTTTCATATGCTGAAAAATACGTGTCCTTATAACGTTGATGATTTCCCCAAATAGTACGTGCCATACTAGGCCATGGAAATTTTATGCATAAACGTCCATCTACTTGGTTACCTTTTAATTCCTTGCCGTTTTCATCCATTAAAGCTGGCTGAATACCAATAAAAGGTAAGGTAGCATAGGTTGGTTTTGTTGGTGTTACAAACGGAATAGGCGTAATCATAATACCTCCCGTTTCAGTTTGCCACCAAGTATCAACTATCGGACTTTTCTTTTTACCAACATTGTCATTATACCAATGCCATGCTTCTTCGTTTATTGGTTCTCCAACAGATCCTAAAACTTTAAGCGTTGATAAATCATATTTCTCAACCAATTCTAAACCTTGTTTAGCTAGTGCCCGAATAGCAGTAGGTGCTGTATAAAACTGATTCACTTTATGCTTTTCTACAATCTCCCAAAAGCGTCCAAAATCCGGATAACTCGGTACACCTTCAAACATAATCGTAGTTGCCCCATTTGCTAATGGACCATAAACAATATAACTATGCCCAGTAATCCAGCCTATATCAGCAGTACACCAATACACATCATCTTCTTTATATTGAAATGCATTTTTAAATGAATAAGCTGTATAAACCATATATCCGGCAGTGGTATGTACCATCCCTTTTGGTTGCCCAGTTGAGCCTGATGTGTACAATATAAACAAAGGATCTTCAGCATTCATAAGCTCAGCCTTACAATCTGTTGAAGCTGTATCTAAAAGTGGTTGTAACCATTTATCACGACCAGATTTCATATCAATATCAGAATGAATACGTTTTGCTACCAAAACCGTTTCAACACATGCACATTCTTTTAAAGCTTCATCAACAATCCCTTTTAAGTCAATTGTTTTAGCGCCTCTATAAGATCCATCACTGGTAATAACCATTTTACAATCGCTATCATTAATTCTTGTTGATAATGCTGTTGCCGAAAAGCCTGCAAATACGACCGAATGAATGGCCCCTATTCTAGCACATGCCAAAACAGCAATAGCCAATTCAGGAATCATTGGTAAATAAACACATACGCGGTCCCCTTTTTTAATACCTTGGTCTTTTAATACATTGGCAAATTGGTTAACACGTTGATGCAATTGATTATAAGTAATATGTTCAGCGTCATCTTTAGGATCATTAGGCTCAAATAAAATAGCCGTTTTATCACCACGAGTCGCTAAATGCCTATCAATACAGTTTTCTGTAATGTTTAATTGCGCACCTTCAAACCATTTTACTTCTGGTTTACTAAAATCCCAACTAAGTACATTGTCCCATTTCTTTTGCCACAAAAAATGCTCCTCTGCTACTTCTTCCCAAAAATTTTCTGGTGCTCTTACCGATTTTCTGTAAACTTGGTAGTATTCCTCTAAATGCTTTATGTGATAATTACTCATAATTACTTATACCTGCTATTTTAAAAATTAATTTTGGATGCCTAAAATAATAAAAATATAATATAACTAGCATATAATTCTTATTAGTAGCCAAGTCAAACTCATACTTTTCATTTTCTCTAAAAATTATTCAATTTTAATGTGAATTCAATATTTTTTTTTTGAGATAATTAAAAACGATCAAATCAAAAATTAGAATAAAATAGGATGATTTTGAGTTCTAGACACAAAAAATTAATTTTAACAAAGTGTGAATTTACCTTATATCGATAGTATAATAATTGTAGATGATAAATATATTGACATCTAATAACTAATGCGTTGCATCTCCTGCCCCACTTGGAATTCTAATATTCTCTACAATTTCCTGAACATCTTTTGAAGGTTCGGGTGTAAACTTCATAATAACTATGGATACTACGAAATTTAAAATCATAGCGATGGTTCCAAATCCTTCAGGAGAAATACCAAACCACCATTCACTTTTATCAGGAAGCACGGCATCAAACCAACCCAATTTATATTTAATCATATATAATAGCATCGCAGTAATACCAACTACCATCCCTGCAATAGCACCTTCTTTGTTCATACGTTTGTAAAAAATACCCAAAATAATAGCCGGGAAAAAAGACGCAGCTGCTAAGCCAAAAGCTAGAGCAACAACCGCAGCTACAAATCCTGGTGGATTAATACCAAAATATCCAGCAACACAAACAGCACCAACTGCCGATAAACGGGCAGCTACTAATTCTCCTTTTTCTGAAATGGAAGGTTTTATGACCTTTTTAATTAAATCATGAGATACCGACGCAGAAATAACCAATAATAAACCTGCTGCTGTAGATAAAGCTGCTGCCAAGCCCCCAGCGGCTACTAGCGCAATAACCCAATCTGGTAAATTTGCAATTTCCGGATTTGCCAGTACCATAATGTCTCTATCGACAACCAACTCATTTTTAGATTCGTCTGCTACGTATTGAATAACGCCATCATTATTTTTATCTGTAAACGTGATTAATCCTGTGGTTTCCCATTTTTTAAACCATCCTGGAACGGTTGTATATGGTTGATTTGATACGGTCTCAATCATATTTGTTCTGGCAAAAACGGCCACTGCTGGAGCTGCTGTATATAAGATCGCAATTAATAATAATGCTATTCCTGCAGACTTTCGAGCATCTTTAACTCGTTTTACAGTGAAAAATCGAACAATAACATGGGGCAAACCTGCTGTTCCTACCATGAGTGCTAGCGTTATCGCAAAAACATCAATCAACGATTTAGAGCCCTCCGTATATTCGGCAAAACCAAGTTCCGTACTTAAACCATCTAATTTATCTAACAAATAAGTTCCGGAACCATCTGCTAATTGACCTCCAAAACCTAATTGCGGAATTGGGTTTCCAGTCATTTGAATAGATATAAAAATGGCAGGAACCATAAAAGCAAAAATAAGGACACAATATTGTGCTACCTGGGTATAGGTAATGCCTTTCATCCCGCCTAAAACGGCATAGAATAATACGATTAGCATTCCTATAATAACACCTGTGTTGATATCAACTTCTAAAAAACGAGAAAACACAATGCCAACACCTCGCATTTGACCTGCGACATAAGTAAAGGACACTAATAAGGCACAAAACACAGCGACAAGTCGTGCCGTTTTTGAATAATACCGATCACCTATAAAGTCTGGCACCGTAAATTTTCCGAATTTTCGTAAATAAGGTGCTAACAATAAGGCTAACAATACGTAACCTCCAGTCCAACCCATTAAATAAACAGCACCATCATAACCAGCAAAAGATATAATACCCGCCATAGATATAAAAGATGCCGCACTCATCCAATCGGCTGCAGTTGCCATACCATTAGCTAATGGAGATACGCCGCCACCTGCAACATAGAATTCTTTTGTAGAACTCGCTCTAGACCAAATAGCTATACCAATATATATGGCGAACGTAATTCCTACTAAAATATAGGTCCAATTTTGAACTCCTAACCGTTCAATTAACATGATACTATTCGTCATAACCATACTTTTTATCAAGTTTATTCATAAGACGAACATATACAAATATGAGTATAACAAACACATACATAGAACCTTGTTGCGCAAACCAAAAGCCCAATTTAAACCCTCCTAATTTTATACTATTAAGACTGTCTTTAAATATAATTCCTGCACCATAAGACACTAAAAACCATACTAACAATAGTATAAGCACATATCTTATATTTTCTTTCCAATAGGCTTTCGCGTTACTTTTCGTCATGTTTATCCTTGATTAATTGGTTACTATATTCTTTAAATTCTTTAACAACCTTAGGCCCTAAGATTAATGTTGCTATCATGGTTGGGATAGCCATAAGAGCAAAAGTGCCATCAATTAAATTTAGCATCACACTAAAAGGAGCCGTAGCAGCTAATATAATGCTTACAATATAAATGTAATTATAATAGTGTTTTTTCTCTGCACCTATTAAAAATGACATACACTTTGTACCATAGTATGCATATGAAAATAATGAAGACACACTAAAGATTAAAACACAAAGCATTAGTAAATATTTACCATAACCGGGCATAGCATAGGTAAATGCAGCGGCAGTTAAACTAACGCCATTATCTGAGGTTGTTTCCCAAACACCTGTTACTAAAATAGCTAAAGCTGTTAGTGTACAAACAACTAGCGTATCTATAGCAGGTCCTAGCATAGCTACTAAACCTTCACGTACCGGTTGGTCCGTCTTTGCTGCACCATGTGCCATAGGTGCCGTCCCTATGCCGGCTTCATTTGAAAATGCGCCGCGACGAATTCCTAATAAAATAAGTGCTCCCAGTACACCTCCTAAAAAAGGTTCGCCCGTAAAATTATTAGCAGAGAAAGCATCCGTAAAAATCATCACAAAATATTTAGGAACCATATCATAATTAGAAATTAAGATAAATAAAACCAACACAAAATATAACAATACCATAGAAGGCACCATCTTGGAAGCGGCATTACTAATACGTTTTAATCCGCCAAGAATAATAACCGAGGTCAATGAGACCAAAACGAAGGCAATGATTAGATTAGACTTTAAACCAACGGCAACACCATTTGGTATTAATACAATATCGTTTATGGCTTGTGTTAGCTGATTCACATTAACAACAGGTAATGCACCAATCATCCCAAAAAAACTAAACATAACAGCTAAAGGTTTCCAATGTTTCCCAAGACCTTCCATAATAAAGTACATAGGTCCACCTTGTAAGTCTCCATGACTATCTTTTCCTCGATACATGATAGCTAATGTAGATGTGAAAAACTTGGTCGACATCCCAACAATAGCACTTACCCACATCCAAAACATCGCTCCGGGACCACCAACAGAAATGGCTACAGCTACACCAGCAATATTCCCCATACCTATGGTTGAAGAAAGTGCCGTAGTTAAAGCTTTAAAATGACTGATTTGCCCTGGATCATTAGGATCGTCATACTTACCTCGTAATACTTCAATAGCGTGACCAATAAGTCTAAATGGTAAAAACCTTGACAGAATTAATAAATACAATCCGCCTCCAATAAGTAGTATGACCAGAGGCAATCCCCAAGCATAATCTGAAAAGGATTTAACAATTTGCTCCAATTGATTCATAATTCTTTGTTAGTTGAATCCATAAATGTATTAAAATATGTCGATTAATAATTATCGTAATAAACATCTTTTGAATGAACCGGTTGTAACTTATCGCTTCTAGGATAAATACCTTCACATTTAGTTGATCTCGCAAAGCCGCAAAGCCACTAAGGAAAAACCTCTAACTACTATTGAGTTCTAATCTATTATTAGTTGAATTCATAAATTGTTTAAACTATGTCGATTAATAATTATCGTAAGGAACAACTTTTGAATGAACCGGTTGTGACTTATCGCTTCTAGGATAAATACCTTTATATTTTGTGGGTCTCGCAAAGCCGCAAAGTCACTAAGGAAAAACCTCTAACTACTATTGAGTTCTAATCTATTATTAGTTGAATTCATAAATTGTTTAAACTATGTCGATTAATAATTATAGTAAGGAACAACTTTTGAATGAACCGGTTGTGACTTATCACTTCTAGGATAAATACCTTCATATTTTGTGGGTCTCGCAAAGCCGCAAAGCCACTAAGGAAAAACCTCTAACATCATTGAATACTATTTATTATTAGTTTATTAGTTGAATTCATAAATTGTATTAAATTTACTCCAAGTTCAATGTTTAAAACAAATCCCGATGGCTTACGATGAATATTTAGCAGATAGAATAAGACAACAACTTAAGGAAAAGCGAACTGCCTTTACGGAACTTAAAATGATGGGAGGTTTATGTTTTAAAGTTGATAACAAAATGCTTTGTGGAATTCACTTAGATAAAAAATACGGCGATCATTTATTAATGGCCCGTATTGGAGAGTCTGTTTATGAAGCGGAACTTGACAAACCTGAATGTTTGCCTATGGACTTTACAGGTCGTCCCATGCGAGGCTATATTTTTGTAACCCCCGATGGTTTTGATAGGGATGATGATTTATCGTATTGGTTAGATTTATGTATGGCTTTTAACCCGTTGGCTAAGGCTAGTAAGCCGAAGAAAAAGAAAATCAAATAATACATTATACTTCCTCGAATATCATAACATGTCTCAAAAAACGAAACTAATAGAAATTGCCAAGCTATTTTTCAAGTTAGGCAGTATAGCATTTGGTGGTCCCGCCGCTCATATAGCCATGATGGAAGACGAAGTTGTAAAGAAAAGAAAGTGGATGACACAAGAACACTTTCTCGATCTTGTTGGCGCTACAAACTTAATTCCAGGTCCGAATTCTACAGAAATGACCATGCACTGCGGACATGAACGCGCAGGGTGGAAAGGTTTATTTGTTGCTGGGATTTGCTTTATTTTTCCAGCGGTTGTTATAACTTCCATATTAGCGTATCTCTATCAGGAATATGGTCAATTACCAAAAGTAGAACCTTTTATTTATGGTATTAAACCAGCGGTCATAGCCATTATTTTAATGGCAGCATTTCGTCTTGGTAAAAAGGCTATTAAAAATACAGAACTGGCTATTTTAGGCAGTATAACCTTAGCAGCCTGCTTACTTGGAGTCAACGAAATAGTAGCTCTTTTTGGTAGTGGCATACTGGGTTTGACACTCTATTTTATTAAAAAAAACAACACCAATTTAAACAGTTTTGTTCCTCTTTTAATATTTCAAGCAACAGATCCTTTAAAAATAGGAACTCTAAAAATATTTCTGACCTTTTTAAAAGTAGGTGCTATTTTATACGGTAGTGGTTATGTGTTGTTTGCCTTTCTCGATACGGAATTGGTTGCAAACGGTTGGTTAACAAGACAAGCACTCATTGATGCTGTTGCCATCGGACAAATTACTCCAGGTCCCGTTTTATCGACAGCAACATTTATTGGCTGGCAAATGAACGGTATTTGGGGGGCTATTGCCGCAACTTTGGGAATTTTTCTCCCTTCCTTTCTTTTCGTTTTAATTTTAAATCCTTTGATTCCTAAAATGCGGAAATCAAAAATCATCAGGGCTTTTTTAGATGCCGTAAATGTCGCCGCAGTTGCTTTAATTGTTGCCGTGTGTATCGATATGGTAAAAGATACGGTAACAGACTGGCGAACAGTTTTAATAGCAATAGTTAGTTTGGTAGTCGTTTTTGTTTTTAAGAAATTGAATAGTGCTTTTATTGTTTTGGGTGGGGCGATGTTTGGTTTTTTATTGAGTTTGGTGTGAAATGTTGGAAATTTTTATTTTTTGTAGAAATTATTTTCTTTTAAAATAAAACATAAGTAACTTTATTTATATCAGACAATTATGCCAATCAACAAACAAAACCCTCTTTAAATATGCAAAATGTATTTTATTCTTTTACAATATTCTTTTTAATAACATTTTCAGGATTTGCTCAAAATGACTTTGAATTCATTCAACTCAATAAAGAAAAATATGAACTCAGTGCTATTTGTTCTGATAATCATGGTAACATAATCGTTGCTTCCGATGAAGGAAGCATTGATTACATTGATTTAAAAAACTATAAACTTAAACCTATTGACCATAAAATAATAGGAAAAGATATTGAAGCGCTTGACTTTTTTAATGGTAAAATCTGGTATGCAATTGAAGAAAATTATCGAAAAATTGAGTTTTTAGATCTCAAATCTACTTCCCCCTATCAACCAATTAGTTCTACTAATTTGAACGGAATCATTTCGAGTTTAATACCAAACAAAGATAATTCTTCTATTGAAGCTTTTGCAATTGACTCGATCAATTCCAAATTATATTTTTCGAAAGAATATAATAAAAGGGCTATTTATTTTTATAATTTAAATAACCTTCGGGATCAAAACTGGAATTCTGATGAGGTAAGGATACTTGATATTTATAGAGGCAAAGATGAATCCCCTCTAGATATTTCAGATATGAAAATCAGCTATAATGATAAGGGTCAACCTATATTATACATTTTGGAGAGGTATGAAAGACAAATAAGAATGTATAACATTACTACTCAAAAAACCAAAACCGTTTCTTTTAAAAAGATTGTATGCGATACTGATTCTTCATTATTTTACAATAAGCAATGTGATTCTTGTACCTGTTATGGTAAAGCAGAAGCTCTTCTTGTTAAAAAAGATGAATTCTGGATTGGATTTGACAATGGAGGATACAAAATCAACGAAAATTTTGTAAAAAAATACGGTTACAACATTTCCCATAAAACTAATCCTGTTATTTTAAAAATAAAAAGATATCAGCCCTAATTAGTAAGTCTTCTAATATCTTTTCAAAAAACTAGATTAGATTAAATAAACAAGTTATTCCAAATACGCTAACACATTCCCTTCAATCCGCTCCTGTATATTAGAAACATCTGCTTTTACAAAAGTTTCACCTGTAATATTTTCGTAAAGTTCAATATAACGTTCACTAACAGTTTCAATATAATCATCGCTCATAAAAGGCACCGTCTGCCCTTCTAAACCTTGAAAGCCATTACTTATCAGCCATTGACGCACAAATTCTTTAGAAAGCTGTTTCTGTGCTTCTCCTCTATCCTGACGTTCTTGATAGCCATCAGCATAAAAATAACGTGAGGAATCTGGTGTATGTATTTCATCAATGAGTACAATGTGTCCATCCTTCGTTTTTCCAAACTCGTATTTAGTGTCGACTAAAATAAGGCCTCGAGATGCTGCAATTTCGCTTCCTCGTTGGAATAATTTACGTGTGTAATCTTCTAATACCACATAATCAGCTTCAGAAACAATACCGCGCTTTAAAATATCCTCACGTGAAATATCCTCATCATGATCCCCTTGTTCTGCCTTAGTAGCAGGTGTAATAATAGGCTCAGGGAATTTGTCATTTTCTTTCATGCCCTCTGGCATAGGCACCCCACAAAGGATGCGCTTACCAGCCTTATACTCGCGTGCTGCATGACCAGACATATACCCTCGTATGACCATTTCTACCTTAAAGGGTTCACATAAATGTCCTACAGCTACATTAGGGTCTGGTGTTGCGGTTAACCAATTCGGCACTAAATCTTCAGTCGCAGCCATCATTTTAGTAGCTATCTGATTTAAGATTTGTCCCTTGTACGGAATCCCTTTTGGCATCACAACATCAAACGCCGAAAGTCTGTCGGTTGCAATCATGACCAATTCGTCATCATTGATATTATATACTTCTCTTACCTTTCCTTTGTAAACACTCTTCTGGTTTGGGAAATTGAAATTGGTATCTATTATTGTATTACTCATATCCCTCTCTGTCTTTCAGACATCTCTCCCTGAGGGAGAGAAACTCTTTTTAATTAATATTTATGCTATTGTAATCCACTAATTTTCTAAGTTCGAGTATCCCGATTTGAAATCGGGATGTATCGAGAATTTTTGTTTATGGATTCATACTTACTTTTGATGAGACACTTCGACAAGCTCAGTGTGACATACTATTTTAATTTTTACCTACGAACTCAACTGCGCACTGCAACTGAACACTGAATCAAGATCTATTCTCTATCCCTTCATATGCCTCAATCACCTTTTTAACCAGTTTATGACGAATCACATCTTTATCATCTAAAAATATCATCCCCACACCATCTACGTTCTTCAAAATCAAAAGCGCTTCTTTTAAACCCGAAATGGTACGACGTGGTAAATCTATTTGTCCGGGGTCACCAGTTAGTAGAAACTTGGCGTTCTTACCCATACGGGTTAAAAACATTTTCATTTGTGCATGTGTCGTATTTTGACCTTCATCTAAAATCACAAAAGCATTATCAAGTGTACGCCCGCGCATAAATGCCAATGGCGCTATCTGAATGGTTCCTTTTTCTATATAACTTGTCAACTTTTCGGGAGCAATCATATCACGTAATGCATCATATAATGGCTGCATATATGGATCCAATTTCTCCTTTAAATCACCTGGTAGAAATCCCAAATTCTCTCCCGCTTCTACAGCCGGACGTGTTAAAATAATACGCTTAACCTCTTTGTTCTTTAGAGCTTGAACTGCCAATGCAACACCTGTATAGGTTTTACCCGTACCTGCAGGACCTATGGCAAAAACCATATCATTTTTATGCATGAGCTCTACCATTTTACGTTGGTTTGCCGTTTGTGCTTTAATAAGTTTACCACCAACACCATGTACAATAACTTCTCCACTTTGTTTTGAAGTAGTATAATCGTCGCTACTTTGGCTTGTTAAAACACGCTCAATAACATTCTCATCTAACTTATTATATTTTGCAAAGTGCTTTAAAAGCATCGTGATTCTACGATCGAATTCTTCTAATAATTCCTCATCACCAAAGGCTTTAATTTTATTACCCCTTGCGACAATTTTAAGTTTAGGAAAATACTTTTTTAGAAGTGCAATATTGGCGTTTTGTGCTCCAAAAAACTCTTTTGGAGTAATTTCTTCAAGTTCGATTACAATTTCGTTCAAAGGCGTGGATTTTATTTTTGTATTTCATCAGATTTTAAATGAAAATAATATTTAATCGATGAAATGATTTTACTAGTTTTGTTAAAACTCAAAAATACATAAATTTGGGTGACCAAACGCTAAAAACATATCAACAATTTTGCCAATGGCGATAATAACACTAACTACCGATTTTGGTGAAAAAGATCACTTTGCTGGCGCGACAAAAGGAGCTATTTACAGCGAACTTCATGATGTTAGAATTGTTGATATCTCTCATTCTATATCACCTTTTAGCATTCCTGAAGCTGCATACATCATTAAAAATGCATACAGTAGTTTCCCTAAAGGCACGATACATATCATTGGAATTGATTCTGAGATAAATCCGGAAAACAAACACATTGCCGTAAAGCTAGACGATCATTTTTTTATCTGTGCAAATAATGGCATTATGAGTATGATTTGTACTGAAATTTCTCCCGAAAAAATTGTAGAAATCAATATCCACGACAAAATACAAACAAGCTTCCCTGTTTTAGATGTGTTTGTAAAAGCAGCATGTCATATTGCACGAGGCGGTACATTAGAAGTTATTGGAAAAACCATTGATGAAATAAAGCCTATTAAGAATATTGTGCCTTACGTAAATGACGATAAAACGCAAATTATTGGCAGTGTTATTTATATTGACAACTATGGTAACGTCATTACAAACATTAAAAGAAACTTTTTTGAAACGATACAAAAAGGACGTGCTTTTGAGATTTCGGCAAGAAACAATAAATTTAAGACCATTTATAAGAAATACAGTGATCTTGTTAATTTCGAAATAGAAGAAAACAAACGTAATGATGAAGGCCGCGGATTGGTGGTTTTTAATTCTGGTGATTTTTTAGAAATTGCCGTTTACAAAAGTAATAGTGCCACAGTTGGTAGTGCATCTACACTAATGGGACTTGGCTTAATGGATACTGTTAGTATTAATTTTATAAAAACATAAGGATGTTTGTTAGAATTGTAAAAATGGGATTTCACGAACAAAATATCGAAACTTTCCTTACTAATTTTGAAGCTAATAAAGAAAAAATCAGAAGTTTTAAAGGCTGTCAATTATTAGAACTTTATAGAGATAAAAATGACCCAGCCATATTTTTCACATACAGTTATTGGGAAGCTGAAGACGATTTAGAAAATTACAGACAATCTGATGTCTTTAAAAACGTTTGGGCTAAAACCAAGCCTTTATTTAATATGCCGCCAATGGCATGGAGTGTTGATAAATTAGAAACTTTAATTTGAATTTCTCTCCCAAAGGGAGAGATGTCTAAAAAACAGAGGGGATATGAGCAAAAAAGCACTACTTATAATCGATATGCAAAAGGGATCCTTTACTCCAGAAACTCCCCGATATGATACACATGGTGTTGTAAACAGAATTAATTTTTTAGCCGATAGGTTTAGGGCTTCAGGAAATCAGGTCTTTTATATTCAGCATGATGGCACTAAGCACAATGATTTTATTCCTAATACAGAAGCATGGGAAATATTATCAGAATTAAAGATATCCGAAGAAGATGTTTTAATTAGTAAATATGCCAATGATGTATTTTATAATTCAAATCTTAAACCTGAATTAGAAGCTCATGGCATTAATGAATTGTATATTTCCGGTTGCGCAACCGATTTTTGTGTAGAAGCTACGGTACAATCTGCTTTAGCAAAAGATTATAATATTACCGTTGTAAAAGATGCGCATACAACAGGAAATAGACCGCATCTTAATGCAGAAAAAGTCATTGAGCATTATAATTGGGTTTGGCAAAATATGATCCCTACAAAAGGGGCCATTAAAGTTGAGCGTTTTGAAACCATAGCAAGCGCTTTATAAAATTTATTCAATAATAAAATGTCTTTGTGATACAAATTGATAAATTTGTTATGGCGATCTTTCAAATAAAAAAATATAATTTTATAGATTAGCGCGTGACTTTAGACGGTCTTAAACGGCTGACGAAAGTAACACACAAAATAAAAGAAATGTTAGCTATACTAAAAAAAGAAATAAACTCATTTTTCGCATCCCCTATTGGTTATTTAGTCATTGCCATTTTTCTGGTTTTAAATGGTTTATTCTTATGGTTATTTAAAGGTGAATTTAATATTCTGGATTCTGGATTTGCAGATTTATCATCTTTCTTTCTATTAGCACCTTGGATTTTAATATTCTTAATTCCAGCTGTTACCATGCGTAGTTTTTCTGATGAAAAAAAACAAGGCACGCTTGAGCTCTTACTCACAAAACCAATAGCACATATAAACATTATTTTAGGGAAATACTTTGGCGCTTTTATTTTAATCTTAATCGCACTTTTACCAACCTTACTTTATGTTTATACTGTTTACCAATTGGGAAATCCGATCGGTAATTTAGATATGGGCAGTACACTTGGTTCTTATTTCGGATTATTATTTTTAATAGCAGCTTATACCGCTATAGGTGTTTATGCTTCTTCTCTTTCAGACAATCAAATCGTATCCTTTATTATAGCAGTTTTTATTTGCTTTCTATTTTATATAGGTTTTGAAGGTATTGCAGATTTCGTTTCAAGTAATTTTATAGAACAATTAGGAATGAGCGTGCATTACAAGAGTATGAGTCGTGGTGTGCTTGATACGCGCGATATTTTATATTTTTTAAGTGTTGCTATTTTCTTTTTAATGTTAACCAAAATAAATATTAACAAAGAAGTGGTTTAAACTTTTTTGATTGAAGCGAAAAATAGTAATTTTATTCCCAAATAAAGACTTTTTTGAACTGCATAGCATCGCTACGGAGTAATAAAAAGACAAAATGTGGGGATGAAAGAACATTTTGCAGCCAATTATAAAACATGTGCTCAGCTTGACTGGGTAGTTTAAACCACTTCAAAGAAAAAAAATGATTTTAACACCTTTGTTTGTTGTTTTTTTAGTACTTGTTTTTGCATTAGTTTGGTTATTTACAAATACCATAGACAAACGCAAATGGGTTAGTTTATTAATAAGCTTGGTATTAACACCTGTAGCCTATTTTTATATATTTTATCCCATACTAAACATTTTTAGCAGTTACCATCATCAAAAGCATTTCGATGCAGAAGCATGGAAAGATAAACCAGCTTTACGCTATGAAATGAGTAAAGAAATACTTGATAAAAAGTTGTTTCTTAGCAAAAGTAAAAAAGACGTAGAAACTGTTTTAGGAAAAAGTGAATGGTTTAGCTGGGATGATAGTCTAAAAACAACCTCACCTAATAAATGGAATTACAATTTAGGTTTTAAACCAGGTGCTTTTAATAATATGCAGGAATGCATAGAACTTATATTCAATAACAATACAGTTGAAAGTATTAAACAATATCAATTAGAGAAAGCCTTTGAATAAAAATATTAAACATATAACCATACTCTTAGTTGCTATAATTGCGATTAATGTTTTAAGCAATAAAATTTTCAAACGTTTTGATTTAACCGTAGATAGCCGTTATACGCTAAGTGCATCTGCCATAAATATTATAAAAGACGTTGAATCCCCTATTATAGTAGACGTATTTTTAAGTGGTGATGATTTTCCTTCGGAATTTAGACGTCTTCAAAAAGAAACCAAACAATTACTTGAAGAGTTCTCAGCAGAAAACGATCATATTATTTTTAATTTTATTAATCCGTTAGAAGACGAATCTACTCGAGAACGCAACATACAGCAACTTGCTCAACGGGGGTTAACTCCTATGCAATTAAGCGTACAAGAAAGCGGTAAAGCAACTCAGGAAGTCATCTTTCCTTGGGCTTTAGCAAGTTATAATGATCAAACGGTTATTATCCCTTTAATCAAAAATAAAATAGGCGCATCCCAACAAGAATTAGCTAGTAATTCAATACAGCATTTAGAATATGCCTTCGCAGATGGTTTTAACAAATTAACAAAGCCTAAACGCAGAAAAATTGCTTTTTTAAAGGGTAATAATCAATTAGAGGATAAATATATTGCAGACTTTGCCAAAAAGCTTGGAGAGCATTATTTTATTGCACCTTTTACTTTAGATAGCGTTGCAAATAATCCACGAAAAACGCTTAAAGACATAAAAGCTTATGATTTAATCATTTCAGCTAAACCTACCGAGGCTTTTACTGAAAAGGAAAAATTGGTTTTAGATCAATTTACCATGAATGGAGGCAAAAGCTTATGGCTTATCGATGCTGTAGCTATGGAAAAAGATAGTTTATACAATGATACAGGTAAAAATTTTGCAGTAACCAGAGATTTAAATTTAACCGATTTCTTTTTTAAATATGGTGTTCGCATCAATCCAGTAATAGTAAGCACACTCTACTCTGCTCCTATTACATTGGCTATTGGAGAAGGTAGTGAATCACAATTTCAACCTTTAAGATGGCCATATTCACCATTAGCATCCTCTAACAGCAGCCACCCCATTGTTAATAATTTGAATTTAGTCAAATTCGATTTTGCAAACCAAATAGACACTCTTAAAAACGACATTAATAAAACAATTCTTTTAGAAACAGCCCCTTTAACAAAACTAGAGGGTACTCCAAGAGAAATAAGTTTAGATTTGGTGACTCAAAAAGCAGATCCTGCAGTTTTCAATAAAGGGACTCAAACACTAGCCGTTTTATTAGAAGGCGAATTTACTTCTATTTATAACAATCGTATAAAACCCTTTCAACTTCAAGAAGAAAAAAATAAAAGTCCATCATCTACCAAAATGATTGTTATTGCCGATGGAGATGTTATTAAAAATGACGTTATAAAAAATAATCCACAAGAATTAGGTTTTGATCGTTGGACAGGTAAAACTTACGGCAACAAGGAATTTTTACTAAATGCTGTTAATTATTTATTGGACGATGATGGACTTATAAACATTCGATCTAAAGAAATTGCCGTAGCGTTTCTTGATCAGCAAAAAATAGCAGCACAAAAAAACAAGTGGCAGCTTATAAATATCGCATTACCACTGACCTTATTAGCCATCTTTGGATTAGGATTTAATTACTACAGAAAGAAAAAGTACACTTCTTAAATGTTAATAAGTTTCTTTCCAATTCTAGTCTGTATCGAATATATTTGTAAGTAGCTTTATTAAACTTAAACCCAGTATAAATACATGAAATTTATAGTATCCAGCACCTATCTGTTAAAACAATTACAAGTTTTAGGGGGTGTCATTAATAGCTCTAACACATTACCGATTTTAGATAATTTTTTATTTGAATTAGACCATACCAAACTTACAGTTTCGGCGAGTGATTTAGAAACCACTATGGCATCGTCTCTTGATGTTGAAAGTGATAGTAAAGGTAGTGTTGCAATTCCTGCTCGTTTACTATTAGATACTTTAAAAACATTTCCTGAGCAACCGCTCACATTTGTTGTAGAAGACAATAATATCGTTGAGATTAGCTCTAATCATGGTAAATATGCCTTGGCTTACGCTGATGGTAATGAGTTCCCTAAAGCAGTAGCTCTTGAAGACCCAAGTAAAACAGTTGTTTCTGGAGATGTATTGGCTACAGCAGTTAGTAAAACTATTTTTGCAGCTGGAAATGACGATTTACGCCCTGTAATGAGTGGTGTATTTTTTCAATTCTCAACAGAAGGTTTAACCTTTGTTGCTACTGATGCGCATAAATTAGTAAAATATACGCGTGAAGATATTAAAGCGAACCAAGTTGCAGAATTCATCATGCCTAAAAAACCTTTAAATCTTTTAAAAGGTATTCTGGCTGCCAGTGAAGACGATGTGACTATTGAGTATAACGAATCAAATGCAAAATTCACATTTGAAAACTCTGAATTAATTTGTCGCTTAATTGATGGGAAATATCCTAACTATGAAGCGGTAATACCAAAAGAAAACCCTAATAAATTAGTTATAGACAGAACACAGTTTTTAAACTCTGTAAGACGTGTGAGCATATTTTCAAATAAAACCACACATCAAATACGTTTAAAAATTGCTGGTGCAGAACTTAATATTTCGGCAGAAGATATAGATTACAGCAACAAAGCAGAAGAACGTTTAACTTGTGATTACCAAGGTGACGATATGCAAATTGGTTTTAACTCTCGCTTTTTAACCGAAATGCTTAATAACCTAAGTTCAGACGAAGTACAATTAGAAATGAGTATGCCTAATAGAGCTGGTATTTTAACACCGATTGATGGGCTTGATGAAGGAGAACATATAACCATGCTAGTTATGCCGGTTATGTTGAATAGCTAATAATTTAAAAGATCACAAAATCTATATAGACCACGGTTAAATAACCGTGGTTTTTTCTTTCATTCTAAATAGTACCATTAAGGGAATGAGACCGTGAGGCAGTCTATAAATTACTTGATACAGACTAGAATGTATTGATTCCCAAAAGAAATCAAAATAAAACCCTGATACTATTCTGGCAAACGATGTTAGTAGCCCCCATACCATAGCATATATCAATGTATACTTAGCTACTCTAGGAAAAAAAATAAAGATAGCCACTAAAATATCTAAAACCCCAGCTACTAATAAAAATGTTTTTGCAACTTCTTCAGAAAAGCCTGTAATACTAATTGTCATGTCTAAAAAGTGTCCTGATACTGGGTAATAACCAATCGCATACAAAGCATGCGCACCAAAAACAGCGGCTATCAAAATCTTAAGGATTAGATCTAGATGTTTTTTCACAAAAGATCTCTTATAGTAAACTAAAAGTACAGGTATACTAAACTGCAAACTGTACTCGAAAAATTGGCTAAAACGATAAAACTGCTCTTTCATTAATAAATATGCCAGTATAAACAGGCCTACAGCCCCTATAAGTATAATAACTTTATGTACTCGCTTATTATAACGAAAAATCAATGCTATGATAGCAGCTACAGCATATACTGCTCCAAAAAAAAGAATCAGACCTTGAATGAGGTTGTCTACAGAAATACTTGTAGCATAGTCATCCCATTCTATCTTTAAAATGCTTTCTACAAAAAACTTTAGCAATTGTTCATCCCAAAAAAAGGCTCTAAAAGGAGCATCCCAGAACAGATACTGATACGCTCTACCAAGAAAAACAAAAAAAACAGAAAGTTTTAAAATTGTTAAAGAAGTAACATGTACCTTATTATTTCTTTTTAATTTAAAATCCATTTATATTTCATTCAAGTTATTAAACTCAAATCAAAAATAGGGCATATATTTACATTTCGATGAATCAAATAGCAAATTAAAGTTTAACATTACATAAAAAATTATGAAAAATCTAATAGTCCTTATTTTCTTAATTGGGTACACTTCTCTTTTTGCTTCAAACGATAAATACCGTTTAATGCTAAGAGACAATCCCGCAACTACCATTGTAATTGGTTGGGATCAAATATCAGGTGATTCACCTACTGTGTACTATGGCACTACAGATTTTGGTACTGATCATTTAAAATATGCAAAGAGTCATACTCCCGAAAGAGTTGTGAAATTTAGAGGAATGAACAATCATTTCGCTCGTTTAAAAAACTTAAAGCCAAATACTGCTTATTTTTTCGTTATTAAAGATAGTGAAGGTGTTAGTGAACGCTTTTGGTTTAAAACTGCTCCAAAGAATAAAGAAAAACTATCATTGATCTCTGGTGGTGATTCAAGAAATAAACGAAAAAGCAGACAAAATGCTAATTCGTTAGTTGCTAAATTAAAACCACATGCCATTTTATTTGGAGGTGACATGACTGCATCTGACAATAATGAACAATGGATCAACTGGATGAACGACTGGCAGCTTACTATAGCTTCTGATAACAGAATGTTTCCTATTATAGCTGCAAGAGGTAATCATGAAAAGGAGAACAACTCCATTCATAATTTGTTTGACACGCCATCTGATAAAAATTATTATAGCATCAGTTTTGGCAATAACTTTTTAAAAGTATTCACACTTAACACAGAAATCTCAATAGCAGGTGGTCAAACAAATTGGTTAAAAAACGACCTATCAGTAAGTAAAAAAGTAAAATGGAGAATAGCTCAATATCACAAACCTATGCGTCCTCATGTGGCTGGTAAAAAAGAAGGTCATTATCAATATTCCAATTGGGCTAATTTATTTTACAAGCATAGAGTACAATTGGTTGTAGAATGTGATGCACATACCGTAAAAACCACTTGGCCCATAAAACCTTCAACACATTCTGGTAGTGAAGAAGGGTTCATTAGAGACGACAAAAATGGTACTGTTTATGTTGGGGAAGGCTGTTGGGGAGCTCCAATTCGTAAAAATAACGATTCAAAAAGTTGGACCAGAAATTCTGGAATGTTCAACCAATTCAAGTGGATCTTCGTATCCAAAAAGAACATAGTATGCCGAACTATAAAAACTGATAGTGCTGCTAACGTTTCTGAACTTTCTAATGATAATCCTTTTGAAATACCCGAGAATTTGGAAATATGGAACCCTTCAAATGGTTCTGTTGTAAAAATTGACAATTAATAAATAGCATTCATTAAAATACTAAGCAGTATTAATGAATAAAAAACGCCCACCAAAAAGTGAGCGTTTTATTTATCTCTTGCTAACTTAACTAACTAATAAAGATCTAGAGATAAAGGGTATTTTGAATGAGCAATTATTTGCTCTCTTTATATTTTCTTTTTTTATAAATTTTAATTGACAAAATTAAAAGACAAAGGATAAGTCGGTATTTCGCCTCTACTCGCTTTAATGGCATTTACAATAGGAAATACGATAGAAATAACGCCTAGGATTAAAAAGCCTAATAAACCTAAGCCAAATAATAATATTAAAGGAATACATATTAAGCAGTAAACTATTAAACTCAACTGAAAGTTTATAATATTTTTACCGTGTGCATCCATTTGATATATTTTTTCTTTTTGTGTAAGCCACAACACTAATGGTAGTAACAAGCTACCAAAACCTGTAAATAAAGTTATTAGCTGACTTAAATGGGTAATGACTAAAAGTTGATTATCCTGTTTCATCTGAAATATTATTTTTAAAAATCGGTCAGATGTAATACTCTTAAATTTAAAGTTAACAATTAACTATTGTTTTAAGTATTTCATGATGATGATTTTTGATTGATACTTATATGACGCATCATTTTTTAAAATGTTACAAGATGTTAGAAAATTATTTCAAGATATAAGTTTACTCCTATGAGTAAGACATTAAAGTGATTTAAACTTTTTTCAATTGACTATAAAATGCTCCTTTTCGTTCCTTTTTTGTCTTTTTATTACTTTGTAGCGCTACTATGAACCGCAAAAAACCTGTAAAATGAACAAAAATTAGCTGTTTCTCGCTTCAATCAAAAAACATGTGCTCAGCTTGACGGGGTAGCTTAAACCACTTCATTTAAAATATCAAGTTATAAAAGCTATTATAATAATTAATATCTTTAACAATCATATATTAGTAAAAGTGACTAAAACCCTCATAAATTTTTTATCAGACATTTCTTTTTTTTCTGAAGTTTCTCAGGAATCTCTTCAGCACTTATGTGATAATATTACCGAAGAAACCTATATAAAAAATGAAGTTGTTTTTGAAAAAGACACCATTGGAAATTCCATGTATGTTGTTTTGGATGGTTCGGTAAAAATTCATGATAAAAACCATATTTATGATACATTAAGTATGGGCGATTGCTTTGGCGAATATGCTTTAATAGATAACGAAACGCGCTCTGCATCAGTTACTGCTATAGAAAGTACTAAAGTTTTAAAAATTGAACGTGAAGACTTTTTAGATTTAATTAAAAATGATAGTGGATTTGCTCAGGGTATTTTATCAGTCATGATAAAGCGTCACCGTGAATTAGATACCATCCAAGAGCGGTTAGCATCTTCCAAGCTAGACATTGAAATAGCAAATAGTAAAATGAGTGGTCTTATTGATGGCGCTATGGACGCTATTATTATGTTTAACGACGACTTTAGAATTGTGCTTACAAATCCTTCGGCAAACACTTTATTAGAAAATGACGACTCGCTTCAACGTAACGTCTTATTTTTCTTTGATGAAAGCAGTGCTAGTTTAATCGAATCGATTGTTAAAGCCGAAGACGATAAAAAATCAATAAACAAATATCTTTCAAATATTGTAAAAGTAATAGGATCGAACAATACTGAAACTTTAAATGAAGGCACCATAAGCAAATATGGTACAGATACTAAAACCTTTTACACCCTTATTCTTAGAAATATTGAAGAGCGTTTAGTCGCAGAAGACAAAATAAATTTACTAACGAAACAAACACAATATTTAGCTGAAGAAATTCAAGAACTTACCAGCAGTTATGGTATAATTGCTGAGGATAAAAGCATGAAAGACGCTTTAAACCTTATTCATCAAGTAGCAAAAACAAACGCTACTGTTTTAATAAATGGTGAAACGGGAACAGGCAAGGAATTAGTTGCCAGAGCTATTCATAAAGAAAGCAACAGAAACGACAAGCCTTTAATTCGCATTAATTGTGGTGCCATACCTGCTAACCTTATTGAAAGTGAATTATTCGGACATGAAAAAGGTGCTTTTACAGGTGCTACTGTTAGTAGAAAGGGGCGCTTTTTATTAGCAGATAAAGGCACCATTTTTTTAGATGAAATTGGAGAAATGCCATTAGAATTACAGCCTAAATTATTGCGCATCATTCAAGAAGGTGAGTTCGATCCTGTTGGAAGCTCAGAAACCATTAAGGTTGATGTTAGAATTATAGCAGCCACGCATAGAAACCTTTTTGAATTTTCCAAAGAAGGTAAATTCAGAGAAGATCTGTACTATAGGCTTAACGTTTTCCCTATCGAAGTTCCTGCCCTTAGAAGCAGGGGAAATGATGTTTGTCTAATTGCTGATGAAATGATCACTCAGTTTTCTAAAAAATTGAATAAACCTATTGTTAAGTTATCAGAAACTGATAAATCATTACTTACTTCTTATAAATGGCCAGGAAATGTTCGAGAACTACAGAATTTAATTGAACGCGCTGTGATCGTTTCACAAAACGGTATTATAAATTGGCATTCAATTATACCAAGAGATCAAGACCCAAAAAATATAACTCAAGAACCTGCAAAAGAAAAAATTCTTACTTCTAAAGAATTAGTCATTTTAGAAAAAGAAAACATACTAAAAGCTTTAAAGCAAACCAGATGGAAGATTTCTGGTAACAATGGAGCCGCTGCTTTGTTACAGCTCCCCTCTACTACACTTGCTTCAAGAATAAAAGCTTTAGGCATTGAAAGGCCTGTTTAGATATTGCTCTTTTTTCATTAAATTAGTAATCTACTAAACTCATTATCAATGAAAAACATTATTCTATTTTGCTCAATATTACTATTTATTGGTTGTAACAATCAGCAAAAAAAAGAACCTATTTCTGATTCTGATGCAAATATTTCTATTAAAATGTATCATGACAACACTGGGCGTGATGACCAGTTTACTGGTGGAATTAAAATGATTCCTATAGAAACGCCTAAAGGTGAATTTAAAGTTTGGACTAAGCGCATGGGGAATAACCCAAAAATAAAAGTATTATTGCTACATGGCGGACCTGGTATGACACATGAAATATATGAATGTTTTAATGGTTATTTTCCACAAGAAGGCATTGAGTTTTATTACTACGACCAATTGGGTTCCTATTACAGCGATCAACCTAAAGATTTATCCTTATGGGATTTGCCACGTTTTGTAGAAGAGGTTGAGCAAGTTAGGGGTGCTCTTGGTTTAAATAAAGACAATTTTTACTTATATGGGCAATCTTGGGGTGGTATTTTAGCTATGGAATATGCCTTAAAGTATCAACAAAATCTAAAAGGACTTGTTATTTCTAATATGGTAGCATCAATACCTGAATACCAAAAATACTCTGATGAAGTATTGGCACCTCAATTACCTCCAGAGGTTTTAGAAGAAATTATGGCTTATGAAAATAAAGAAGATTATAGTAACGAACGCTATTTAGATCTTATTGTTCAAAATTATTATACAAAGCATATTATTAGAATGCCTGTTGAAAAATGGCCAAATTCAATAAATAGAGCTTTTCATCATTTAAACCCAGATGTTTATGTTACTATGCAAGGTCCTAGTGAATTTGGGATAAAAGGTGATGCTACACTAAAACATTGGAATGTAAAAGATAAGCTTAAAAATATTTCTGTTCCCACACTTAGTATAGGTGCAGAATATGATACTATGGATCCAAAACAGATGGAATGGATAGCTACCGAGGTACAAAACGGTAGATACTTACATTGCCCTAACGGAAGCCATTTATCACAATATGATGACCAAGAAAACTTTTTTAAAGGACTTATAAGTTTTATTAAAGATGTAGATAATGGTAGTTTTTAATTTCTTCAAGAAAGAATTCCATATCTAACATATAAATTCACGACATCTCATAACAAAGCTAACGATATTTCGTAATTTTTTGAAATATCGTTAGTTTTCTTTGTAGCTAAATTTCATACAACATACTTATTGTCAGCACTTTAAACTGTTTGGCATACTGTTAGCTTTATACTAACCAAACAATAATGTTTAACAATTTAAAAATTAGAAAAAATGATTACAACAGCAAATGTAAAAAACGGTGTAAACGTAGACCAATTAGTAGAAACTATTGGAGCAGTTCAACAAAATCCAGATTTAGCAAAATTCGAATTCAGATCTAAAAACGATTGGATAGAAGGCGGACATTGTGTATCAAATATCAAAAGTTTTTACGGTGTAGGACAAGAGGATGCATCTCGTCAAGAAACTTTTACAATGGAATGCGATCATCCAAATGTATTATTAGGAAAAGATAAAGCCGCTACCCCACCAGAAGTTGTGTTACACGCTTTAGGTTCTTGCTTAACTGCTGCGATGACATACCATGCAGCTGCAAACGGTATTGACATTGAAAGTGCTGAATCGACTTTAGCAGGTGGTGTTGATCTACACGGATTTTTAGGACTAGATCCTGAAGTACGTAACGGTTTTGACGGTATCAAAGTGGTCCTTAAAGTAAAATCTGATGCATCAACCGAGCAATTGGAAAATTTAGCTAAATTCTCTCCTGTATTCGATATGATTACAAACCCTACTCCTGTTTCAATAGAAATTGTAAAGTAGTAACAAACAAAAAAATGACTACTCGAAAATAATAGGAGTAGTCATTTTTTTTTACCAACCAATTAAGCACCACCAATGAAAACTTCAACACATAGCATATTGAACGCCAATCAAGCTGTAGCACACATAGCTTACAAAACAAATGAGGTCTTCCCTATTTACCCTATTACTCCATCTTCAGAAATGAGTGAATTGGTAGAGCAATGGTGTTCAGAAAAAAAACAAAATACTTTTGGAAATATACCTTCTGTTTTTCAAATGCAAAGTGAAGCCGGCGTTGCCGGATCTATGCATGGTGCCTTACAAACAGGGGCTTTATCAACAACTTTCACAGCTTCTCAAGGGTTACTTTTAATGCTACCAAATATGTATAAAATTGCTGGCGAATTAACTCCTAATGTTATTCATGTAGCTACCAGAAGTATAGCAACACATGCTTTATCTGTTTTTGGAGATCATAGTGATATTATGGCAGTACGTCAATCCGGTTACGCGATACTAGGCAGCGCTTCTGTACAAGAAGCTCAGGATTTTGCATTAATAGCCCAAGCCGCCACCTTAGATTCTCGCATTCCTTTTATTCACTTTTTTGATGGGTTTAGAACCTCTCATGAAATAAACAAAATAGAAACTGTTCAAGATGAAACCATCCAATTAATGATGGATTTAAAAGATATAGAAGAACATAAAAATCGTGCTTTAAACCCAAATAATCCTGTGATTAGGGGAACAGCTCAAAATGCAGATGTTTTTTTTCAAAGTAGAGAAGCCATCAACCCTTTTTACGATGCTTGTCCAGATATCGTTCAAAAACACATGGACACTTTTGCTTTACTAACAGGAAGAGCTTATAAGTTATTTGATTATGTTGGGCACTTAGAGGCAGAGCATATCATTATTTCTATGGCATCTTCAACCGAAACAATAGAAGAAACCATCACGCATTTAAATAAAAACGGCGGAAAACTTGGATTAATAAAAGTTAGACTATTTAGACCTTTTAGCACAAAACATTTAGTTAAAGCCTTACCGAAATCAGTAAAATCAATTGCAGTTTTAGATAGAACTAAAGAACCTGGTTCGACTGGTGAGCCACTATATTTAGACATTGTACAATCTATTTCAGAAGCATTTCAAAATAACAAAATAACAGCGTTCCCAAAAATAGTTGGAGGACGTTATGGATTATCTTCAAAAGAGTTCACTCCAATCATGGTTCAGGCTATCTTCAACAATCTAAAACAAGAACGACCAAAAAACAATTTTACAATAGGTATTAACGATGATGTGAAAAATTTGAGCCTGGACTTTTCAGAAACCATTCAAATAAAAAACAAAGCTTACGAAGCTATTTTTTATCAAGAAAAAAACAAAGAAGAAACACAAAGCTTTGCCAATATGCTAAATAGTATTGGAAAGAAAAAAAACACTTATATACAAGGGTATACACAATGTGACTATAAAAAATCCAACGCTTATAATATTGCTCACTTACGTATAAATGAAACAGCTATAAAAGCTCCTTATTTAATAGAGCAAGCCGATTTTATAGGATGCCGGAATGCTAACTTCACGCAAAACGACAATGTTATAGATCATATAAAATCTGAGGGGACACTTTTGGTCAATACTTCATTAAAGTCTAAAGCATTCTGGCAGTCATTATCGACTAAAACACAACAGCGACTAATAGAGAAAAAAATTAATTTACTAATAGTAGACAGTAACGAGTTAGTACAATTAAACATTTTAAAAAACAGCACATTATCTGAATTACATGCTTGCTTTTTAGCACTTAAAAAAGGTTTGATCTTTTCTGACTCCATAACAGATTTAAACGATTTTATATATCAGGTCGACACATCTGAAACATATCAAAATGAAGAAGTATTTTTTAATTTTGATGATGGTTTCAATAATACACTCCTGGGAAAATTACTTGCCAATAAAGGCAATGATGTTCCCGTAAGCTTGCTTCCGTCGGATGGAACATATCCTAGTGATACAGCAAGATTTACCCCTATTCAACAAAGTGAGTTCTTACCTGAATGGCATCAAGATTTATGCACGCAATGTGGCGCTTGCAGTATGGCTTGCCCACAAGGTGCTCTTAGAATTAAGGCCTATGAAGATTCTTACTTAAAAAGCGCTCCTTCGAATTTTAAATCTGTAAAATCTGTTGAAACCGATTGGGAAATTGATCTATTAAATTATACTATTCAAATAAATCCGAAACAGTGTAACGGATGCCATAATTGTGTAGATGCTTGCTCTGTAAAAGCATTAACAATGATTGATAAATTGCCAGTTATCGAATCTGAAAAACAAAATTGGGAACATTTTGAAAGTATTCCCGAATTCGACAGAGAAAAAATTGATCCTACAAAAGTGAGTCAACAACAACTACAAGAACCTTTATTTAAATATTCAACTGGTGTTGAAGGTTGTGGTGAGGCTCCCTATTTAAAACTTATGTCGCAATTGTTCGGGGATAGACTTTTAGTTGCGAATGCAACTGGCGCTAGTTCTATATTTGGTGGTGCTTTGCCAACCACACCTTGGAGTAAAAACAAAAAGGGACAAGGCCCTGCGTGGTCTAATTCATTATTTGAAGATAATGCTGAATTTGGTTTGGGATATCGTTTATCAATAAACCAGCAAGAAAAACAAGCTAAAACATTACTGACAAAACTAATAGCACAACTAGACTTTGATTTGGTTTATGATATTATAAAAGCAAAACAAACAACAGAAACTGAAATTAACCAACAACGAGTTAGAGTTGAAACACTTAAAGAACAACTTAAAACCATAGCGTCTACCGAAGCTAAACAACTTCTGAATATAGCAGATAGCTTGGTTAAAAAAAGTGTTTGGATTGTAGGAGGCGATGGGTGGGCATACGATATTGGTTATGGCGGATTAGATCATGTCATGGCATCTGGTAAAAATGTGAATATTTTAGTTTTAGATAACGAGGTTTATGATAATACTGGTGGACAAGCATCTAAAGCAACACCCATTGGGGCTGAAGCTAAATTTGCTTTTAATGGTAAACAAAAACAGAAAAAAGATTTGGGCTTTTTAGCTATGAATTACGATCATGTTTATGTAGCCTCCGTAGCTATTGGAGCCAATCAGGAACAAACCCTAAAAGTTTTTAATGAAGCTGAAAGTTTTGATGGTCCTTCTATAATTATTGCTTACTCTCATAGCGATTCACATGGCATTGACATGAAACATCCTAGTAGGTATCATCAAGCTGCTGTAAATTCTGGTCAGTGGATATTATACAGAAACGATCCAAGACGTGAAGAAAAGAGGCTGAATACCCTACAACTTGATTCTGAAGTGCCATCCATACCAATTCAAGACTATTTAAAACTTGAAACTCGTTTCTCAAAGCTATTTAAAAAAGACAAAGAACAATGCAATCTTTTGATGCGAGATATACAGAAACGAGTAGACAAACGATTTGATAAATACTTAGAAATGGCCTCTGCTCATCATATTAGCAGAACAAAATTGCTACAAAACAATAAAGTAAAACAACAGTTAACTTATAAAAAATGAAAATGGCTATTATACTTTCAACAATTAAAAAGATTATTTAGTTTCCATCTTATTTACCATATCCCAATCTTTAGGTGTGCCAGAAATAGTGTATTCAGCAGATTTGGTAACAAAATATTTAGCAACATGATCGTTAGGATTTTTAGTTAACACCGTATCAAAAGCTGCGGATGCCTTAGGAAACTCTTTATTATAAAAATGACTTAGCCCTTTTTCAAAATGTTTCAATGTTTTTGTTTTCAAAATAATGCTTTCGGTATGATCACCGTCAAAACATTCATAAATAGCAATACTATTATTTTTTCCTTTTACCTTTACTTTTCCTAAATATCTAAAATTATAATCTTGTCTGTTTTCTATAGTATTCAAACTATCGGCACTAACAATAATATTGGCTCCATAATATTTAGTGACACCTTCCATTCTTGAGGCTGTATTCACTGTATCTGCAATAATAGCTGTATCGTTCCTATAAACATCTCCTATGATTCCCATGACCAGATCACCGGTATGCAATCCCATACCAACATAAATTGGTCTGTATCCTTCTTCTATGCGCTTCATATTATAATCTTGTATTGCCTTCTGCATTTCTATTGAAGCTTTTAATGCATAATTGGCATGGTGAGGAAACAACGCCATAATACCATCTCCTAAATATTGATTAACAAATCCCTCATTGTCTTGAATAATAGGGCCCATTCTCCCCACATAAGCATTTACAAACTTAAAGTTTTGCTCTGGTGTCATCGATTCAGACAGGTTTGTATAATCTCTTATATCAGTAAATAAAACGGTCACTTTCTTTTGAATATGATCTCCTAAAACCACATCTGTTATGGCCTCTCTTCCGACAGACTTTAAGAATTCAGATGGTACAAACCGGCTGGTTGCTTTGTGAATACCATTGAGGTTTAAATGTGTTTTGATTCTGCTTAGCAATTCATTTTTCGAAAATGGTTTAGTCAAATAATCGTTCGCTCCAACATTAAAACCAGTAACCAAATCGTTTACCCTGTTTTTAGCAGTTAATAAAACAACAGGTAATTCACTTGTTAAATACTGTTCTCTTATTTTTTCACAAACCTCATAACCAGACATATTAGGCATCATGATATCTAAAAGAACCAAATCAAAACTTGATTCATCTATAAGCTTTAAAGCTTCTTTTCCACTACTAGCTTCAACAACATGATACCCTGCCAAGGTTAAATGGTTTTCCAAAACCCGCCTATTAACGACCATATCATCCACAATAAGAATACGGATATTAACATTATTTACTTTGGAGGTAGTCTCCTGAATATTATCATTTGTGTTATCAATTTTTTGAATGCTTTGAGACGATTCCCTTACTATAGATTTATTAAATGTTTTTCTATCCTCTTTACTTATTGGTAAAGTAAATATAAAAGTCGAACCTTTATTAATTTCAGAATTCACTGCTATGGTACCTCCATGTAATTCAACCAATTGTTTTGTAACCGAAAGCCCTAATCCCGTTCCGCCATATTCTCTGGCTGTAGAACCATCGGCTTGCTCAAATGATTGAAAGATCGTTTCAAATTTTTCTTCAGGAATCCCAATGCCCGTATCCGAAATCGAAATTGAAAGCATATCATTGCTCTCTAATGCGTTTATTTCGACTTTACCAGTTTCAGTAAATTTAATAGCATTTCCAATAAGGTTATACAAAATTTGTTCTAATCGATTTTCATCTGCTTCAACTAATGGAACATCCTTGGGTATCAAATTAATTAAACGTAATTCTTTACCCGTAGTTAAAAATTCGGAAACTTTTAAAACTAAATCGGTAGCCGAATGCACATCCGTGGGTCGAAGCGAAAGTTCTAAGTCTTTATTTTTTAATTTAGAAAAATCAAGAATATCATTAACCAAATTGGATAAGCGTTTGCCACTATTCACAATCATATCTAAATTTTCAATGGCCTTAGACGATAATTGTCCTGCTACACCGTCTTTAAGAGATTCGGACAAGCCAATAATTCCATTCAAAGGAGTGCGCAATTCGTGTGATGTATTTGCCAGAAACTGATCTTTGAGTTGGTCTACCTGCTTTAATTTATTTATAACATTGCGTTCTTGAATCAATTTTATACTTTTTTGTCTTGAACGCCAATAAACAACTCCTATTATTAACAAACCTAAACCTCCAAAAACTATAAGATTTAATTTATTTCGTTGCTTATTTATGTCGTTTGCGAATTGTAATTCTTGTGCAGCTTTTTGATTATTAAATGCAATACTATCGGCTAATTGCTGTTTTTCAAATTGGTACTGCATATCTTGCCGTGTAATCTCTTGTGTCTTTTCTTTATTAAATAATGAATCTTTTACCCTGATAGATTGCTTATAATAGTCTAATGCTTTATTTAGATTACCAAGTTTTTCCCAAACAGTACTCAAACATTCACAAGACTGTTTTTTAGCAATCAAAACCCCCATTTCTGTTGCCAAGTCATAGCTTTTCTTGCAATCTTCTTTTGCTTTTAAATAGTCTTTGGTTTTTAAATAAGAGCTTCCTCTATACAAATACGCAGAAACCAAACCTTCTCTATCTCCAATATCATTCTTTATCTTAATACTTTTATTTAAATATTCTTGAGCTTTTAAAAACTGACTTTGTAAATTATACAATGCACCAATATTATTATAGGCTCTTGTTAGCGATCTTTTATCATTAATTTCTTCAGAAAGTTCTGCACTTTTCAATAAATTATTTAATGCCAGATCGAACTTTTTTATATTGGTATACACCAATCCAACATTATTATAAGCATAAGGCAAGGTTCTTTTATTACCTATTTCTTTTTTTAATTTAAGGCTGTATTGGTAATATTCTAAAGCTTTTTCTTGATTTTTTTGTCTTATGAATACATTTCCCAAATTATTCGTAAGTCTTGCCAAATTAGCCTTATCATCTAGCGTTTCTGCAATTTTTAATCCTTTTAATAAATTATCTAATGCCATAGGAAAATTTCCTAATTCATAATGCACAGTTCCAATATTATTATAAGTTGTAGTCATTCCTTTTTCGTCCGACAATTCAGTTAGAATAACATGGCTGCTAATAAAATATTTTAAGGCTTCTTGAAAATTACCTTGAACCGCATAAGAGTTTCCAAGATAACGGAGTAAGGTCGCTTCCCATTCTTTGTTATTCTTTAATTTAGCAAATTTCAATACGCTATTTCCAAAGCCCCTTGCCGAGTCAAGGTCTTGTCTAAACAAAAGCATAAAAGCATCACGCCCAGCATCGAACCTAAGAGAATCTGTTGATTTTTGATTTAAAAAAGCACTTTTTAAACTGTCAATTTTGGTCGTTTGACAAAAAGAAATAAAGCAATAGAAATTGACTAAAAATAATATACAAATCTTGTATTTCATTTTAAAGTTGAGAGTTTTGGTTGGATTAACTATTTTATAAAGTTAAGTGTAAAATTTTAAACTGAACAAATTCACATAAAATAATTAGCTGTTATACTTATAGTTACAACCCATAACGTGCTCAATAAATACTCTAAAAAAAGAACCCAATACCTTTGAGTATTGGGTTCTTTTTTTATATAATATAGAAATTGATTATTCTATAAACAACCATAAATCACCTTTTCATATTCCCTCTCATTTGTTTATAATGTTCTTCAAACCATTCGGGTTCTTCAATTTCGTTATCAAACATATAGTCCGCTATTAGTTCTACATCATCTTCGGAATAAGGTAATTTTTGCATGACTCCAAATCGTCTTACAGCCCCAAACATTTTTGCGTCTTTCTCATTAGGGTTTTTAATCCAGCTCTGCATATCATTTATAAACTCTTCTTTTGATGTGTCCTTAAATATATAACGCTTTTTAATGGCAATCATTGGAGGTCCCAGCCTTTCATCTTCAGTTCTAGTAGCATCATGACATAAATAACAATGCATTTCCATAAGTTTTTTTCCTGGATGTTCCTGATGAGTTTTGCTATAAGATTCGGTTAAAGTTTTTTTGTTTTCATCTTTAGAATTTTTACAACTTGTAAAAATAAAAATGAATCCTATTAAAAATATTAATACTTTCATTACACATATTTTAGTTAACTATTTTTCATTACCAGAAAGGGGACGTCTATGTTAAAAGCAAAAGTTTCGACCAAATGTTTGTTAAATAAGCGTTCTAAAAAAGAATGCTTCTCTCCAATCATACATAGCATTTTTATATCATTCCTAATAATATATTTATGTACAATATCGTACATATCTTTAGTTTTTATATCGATATAATCGTGAATAGGGTTCACAAAATTCGAATTAAAGAAGTCAACATTCTTCCTTTGCTTCTGCGCTAAATGATTTTCGTCTGCAATATGTAAAACATGCAATTTGGAATCACTTAATGCTACTAAATCAATGAGAGGCCTTAGATCATTAATACTAAATGACGCGGTACTATTAGTAACAAATACAACCTTACTTAAATTTGAAAAAACACAATTATCTGGAATTGCAAGCACTGGGGCTTTACAACGCTGTATAACCCGAACGGTATTGCTTCCAAAGATCACTTTTTGTAATCCAGAAGCTCCTTTGGTTCCCATAATAATCAAATGAATCTGGTTTTTCTCAGAAACCTGATCAATAGAATCAATAAAATTATCATAATCAACCATTGGATGAAAACGGTGTTTATCATTTTTATAACGCTCCTTCACTTTAGAAATAATATTTGTTAAGGATTTTTTAGCAGCATCAATTATAGTTTTATAAATGGTCGTTGATGACGTAACCGCCATGATATCATCAGAAATAAATGATGACGTTTTCTGTACGTTAAGTAAATAAAAATCACATTCAACATCTTTAAATAATGTTACGGCAAAATCAATAGAATTCATAGAATTTATAGAAAAATCGGTAGGTAACAATATCGTTTTCATTGAAGTACAGAAATAGGATTGTTAGTAAATATATTATCAATGCCTGGAAAAAACTATGACAAATGTCAGTTGTAATTAATTACTTACGGTTAAAATAAAATTTAACAAATAATATAAAATATTACGTTTTCGGCACAATAAATGTGTGCTAGCACATAAGACCTTGAAATCATGTGTTAATAACTTTAATTGTTTTAGCAATAACAATTAGCCCCCATGAAAAAATAACGTTATTGGTCTTGGTGAAAAATTAAATTGGTAACTGATTTAAAGGATAAAAGATATATAATGTAGATGAAAAAAGTTTTTGTTTTTTTAACAATTATAGCTTTAATATTAGCAATAATATTATTAGGGCTTTTAATTTATAATTTAGCAATTATACCCAGTGTTATAGGATTAACATTTGGGTTAGCAGCATTTTATTTGTCAAAAAAAGTGACCACGTAAAAAAAGTAATCCAAATTTACATTCTTATAAACGACTATAGTATTAGTAATAACGACATACAAATCAATCTTCACTAAAGCTAATGCATTAAGCACTAATTAATTAGAAATTACAGAGACAAAAATTAAATAGGAAAGACAAAGAAAAATTAAAAACTATAGAAGTTCTTAATGTAGATTTACCCCTTCCCAGTAAGTAATTTCTCCTTTTTTTATTTATCTTAGTCTTTTAAAGCTTGACTAGCACATACCAAAAGTTTTCTCGCCCTTGAAAATGATTTGACTGTAAGTTACATAGTAAAATCTGAATTGATAAACGTATGAAATCCCTTTATATTCTATCGGCATTTGCATTAGTAGGTACCTGCTCGACACCAAAGTACACTACAAGAATCCAAAACATTAAAAATAATATTCAGATAGTAGATAGTACTTACACCATTAATTATGCAAATACCATCACCGTTAAAGAGTTAAAAAAACACTTATATAAGTTTTCTTCAGATGAGTTCGAAGGCAGGAAAGTTGGTGAAAAAGGGCAAAAATTGGCTGCAGAATTTTTAAAATCATACTATATAAATGAAAAGATAGCATCTCCTTTTGGAGACGATAATTATTATCAAGTTATTCCTAAAGGCTTCTTTTCAGAAGGCATCAATAGTTCAGAAAATGTTTTAGCTTATATAGAAGGGAGTGAAAAACCCAATGAAGTTATTATAATCTCAGCGCATCTGGATCATCTTGGTATTTCTGATAACGGACAAATAAATCATGGTGCAGACGATGATGGCTCCGGTACTGTTGCCATCATGGAAATGGCACAAGCTTTTAACTTAGCAAAAAAAGAAGGTCATGGTCCCAAACGGAGTATTTTGTTTTTGCATTTAACCGCAGAAGAAATAGGAAAACAAGGATCTGAATTCTATACACAGCATCCTGTATTTCCTTTACAGAATACCATTGCCAACTTAAATATTGATATGATAGGAAGGGTTGACGAAAAACATAAAAACGATAAAGACTATATATATTTAATAGGTTCTGATAGGCACAGCAAAGAACTCCATTATCTCTCTGAAAAAGTAAATAATACTTATTTCAATATAAATATAGATTACAGATATAATGTAAAAGGTGAAAGGAATCAATACTACTCACGCTCTGACCACTATAATTTTGCAATAAAAGGAATCCCGGTTATTTTTTATTTTAATGGAGAACATAGTGATTATCATAAACCTACAGATACTCCTGATAAAATAGATTACAATCTGTTACAAAGACGTACAAAACTTATATTTAGTACTGCGTGGCAAATTGCCAATCAAAAACACCGAATAGTTCTTGATAAAAACAATGAATTGTTAAATTAGATTGAAAATAGTTATTCTATTAATTCATTTTTGTAATATCGTACCAAATATATTTTTATAAAAATGAAAAAATTAGTAATTCTTCTATGCGCTACTTTATCAGTTGCATGTAGTTCTTCTCAAAATAAAAAAACTTTAAAAAATACCGACGTTGTAATAGATTTTGCAAAAACGATTACCGCAGACGAATTAAAAGAAGCCCTTTATATTTATGCTTCAGATGAATATGAAGGCAGAAAAACGGGGGAACCCGGACAAAAGAAAGCTGTTGAATTTATTAAAAATCATTATGTATCTGCAGGCATCCCTTCCCCTATTGCTGAAGGCGATTATTTTCAAGAAATTCCTGCATCATATTTTACTAATAATATAAAGGCCTCTGAAAATGTTTTAGCATATATAAAAGGTACTGAAAAACCGGATGAAGTCATTATAATTTCGGCCCACTTAGATCATATTGGTATTTCTAGAAATGGTGATATTAATAATGGTGCAGATGATGATGGATCTGGCACTGTTGCTATTTTAGAAATTGCTGAAGCCTTTAAAGCTGCTTCAGATAGAGGGCATGGTCCAAAACGTTCTATATTGTTTTTACATGTTACAGGCGAAGAAATAGGTTTATTTGGTTCTCGATACTACACAGACGTAGACCCTGTATTACCTTTAGAAAATACCGTAGCCAATTTAAATATAGATATGATTGGTCGTGTAGACCCAAAACATAAGGACAATAGAAACTATGTATACTTAATAGGATCGGATAAATTAAGTAAGGAATTACACAATATTTCTGAAGCAGTGAACAAGAAATATATTAATATGGAGTTTGATTATACTTTTAATGATGATAATGATCCAAATCGTTTTTATTATCGTTCAGACCACTACAACTTTGCTAAGAATAACATCCCGGTTATTTTCTATTTTAATGGCACACATGCTGATTATCATAGACCTTCGGATACTCCAGATAAAATTCAATACGATTTATTAGAAACACGAGCACGTTTAATTTTTCATACGGCTTGGGAATTAGCTAATAGGAATGAGCGCGTAAAAGTGGATTAAAATTATTCTTAGCGATCCTAAATAGATGGATATCAAGAATAAAAGTGTTTGCAGAAATAAGCTGTAACGTATTAATCAAAAAACTCTGGTAATAAATTTTTAAATTCTTTTTGACCTTGAGGAGTAAAAAAAGGATATAGCATACTTAAAATCATATTTACTTGATTATCTATACCGTTGGGTGTGAATTTATTCAAATATAGCCCGGTGGAATATAACCACGTATTTCCATAATTAATCATTCTCTCTGCCAGAAAATCATATTCCAATTCAAAAGATGAATCTCTCATCAAATTTTGTTTTTTCATTTTTTCAAACAACAAAAAACAACCAGATATTCTATTTTTATAGACCTCTTGAAAATGCTTCTTTACTTTGTCACTTACAGCCAAAAGATTATATAGATCTGTCCAGAAAAACTTATAATCAATCATTCTTCTCATACTTTGCTCTATATCTCTTCTAATTTGAGCTATTGATACTTCAATAGTAGTTAAGTTTTTTATTCTTTCATCAAATTCTGAAACCATCTCAAAATATAAATTTTCAAAAATGTCCTCACGCTTTTTATAATGATAATTTAGATTTCCCGAACTCATATTCAGCTTTAAAGCAATCATTCTTATAGTAACTTGGTTATAGCCTTTTTCATTAAACAAAGTTCTGGCTGCATCTAAAATCAATTTCTTTTTCTTACCCATTAGTAAACTTGTCCTAAATATATATTATTAGTAAATTTGTCCTAAAATTACAAAATGAAATCATTATACAAATCAGAATTTGGAAAAAAAGAAATACTAAATCTTTATAATCAAAAATTAAATGAATTAAAAATAAAATATGAACTCAAACTCATTGATACTCATTTTGGAAAAACCAACATTATTATAGTAGGAGATTCAACAAAACCACCATTAATATTAATTCACGGGTCAAATGGGTGCGCTCCGATTGCTTTAGAAACTTACCCTACCCTTTCCAAAAAATTTCAAGTATATGCTATTGATGTGCTAGCACAACCAAATAAAAGTTCCGAAACTAGATTAAGCATGAAAGATAATAGTTATGGTTTATGGATAAACGATCTCATAGATCAGTTAAAATTAAAAAAAGTAACTATGGCTGGTTTCTCATTCGGTGGATTAATAATTCTCAAAACTTTGATTCAGAATGAAAACAATATCAAAGAAGTGTTTTTATCAGCTCCTGCATTTATTGTAAATGGAAATCCCCTTGTTGCACTATTTAAGATATTTATTCCTATGAAGCTGTATATAAAAACACAAAACAATAAATATCTTGAAAAGTTCTTGAAAGTACTTTTTACGGAAAAAGATGCATTTGCTCTTAAATACTTATCTAAAGTGTTTTTGCATTTTAAAATGGATTTTACTCCAGTTCCAATAATAAAGAAAGAGGAGGCAAAATTAATTAAGACTCCAATAACCATAGTTGCTGCAAAAAAGGATATCATGTTTCCAGGAATCAAAATGATTAAACGCACAAACAAAATTTTTCCTTCCTTAAAAAATACTGTTTTACTAGAAAGCTCGAAACACGTCCAAAATAGAACCGATAATAGTAAAATAGAAAAGTTGATATTAAAAGAATAACATGTAATAACAAAGTGAATAATTTATACTATTTCTAGCCTACTTACCAATGCCTGAAAAAAATTAAAATAAAAAATTGTACAATTAAAAACACTAATCGTATATTTACGATATAAAATATAAAAGTGAAGAGAAGCTTAGAACAAATTGATTACAAAGAAGGTACAGAAGCATTGGCAATTTTTGCAAAAGCTTTATCTCACCCTACACGTATTGCTATACTCAAACATCTAGATAAGCAATCTTGTTGTTATACAGGAGATTTGGTTCATGTATTTCCATTAGCACAATCAACAATTTCTCAACATCTAAAAGAATTAAAAAATGCAGGTTTAATTCAAGGGGAATTAAACCCGCCCAAAATAAAATATTGTATCGATCAGGAAAACTGGAAAATAGCGAAAACACTATTTCAACAATTTTTTGATTGATATTTTTTGATTACAATATCGTTTATTTACGATAAACAAATTAATAATGATGACTAAAGTAATTAAAGTATTAGGAACAGGATGCCCAAAATGTAAATCAATGACAAGGCTGGTTCAAGAGATCGTTTCAGAAAACAATATTGATGCAACTATCGAGAAAGTAGAAGACATTATGGAAATAATGACGTTTAACATAATGACTACTCCTGCTTTGGTAATAGATAATGAAATCACAATTAAGGGTAGAGTTCCCTCTAAAGATGAAGTTTTATCTTTATTAAAACCAGAAAACAACAGTACATCCAAAAGTTCCTGTTCTCAAGATAACTGCTGCTAATCATTTCTTTATGTTCGACTGGATTCTACATATAGCAGATTGGTTGGTCTTTGAAGTATTGAAAATGAAAAAAGGAGAGCATTTGTCTGAAGCTTTAAACTTTTTTATTTACGATACAACAAAGATTTTAATACTTCTTTTTGTAGTTATCTTTTTAATGGGCATAGTAAACAGTTACTTCCCGATAGATAAAGTTAAAAACTACTTATCAAGAAATAAATTGTATGGTTTAGAATACCTTATGTCAAGTCTTTTTGGAGTTGTTACACCATTTTGTTCCTGTTCATCTGTTCCATTATTCATTGGGTTTGTAAAAGGTGGTATTCCTTTAGGTGTAACATTTGCTTTTTTAATTACATCTCCTTTAGTAAATGAAGTTGCTATTGGTTTGTTTATAGCTTTATTCGGTTTAAAAACAACAATCATTTATGTCATTAGCGGCGTTTTGCTAGGAACCATCTCTGGCATCATTCTTCAAAAATTAAACTTAGAACATTTTTTAACACCTTGGGCAAAAGAAGTATTAGTAAATGCGCAACAAGAAGAAGCTGTTTTTAAAGCTGAAAAAACTTCTTTTTTAAATCGTTTACCTATAATATGGAATGAAATGCTTAAAATTCTTAAAGGCATCATTCCTTATGTTTTGGTTGGTATTGCTATTGGTGGTTTAATGCATGGTTACATTCCAGAAGGTTTTTTTGAAAAATATATGGCCAAAGACAATCATTTTGCTGTTCCATTAGCAACTATCACGGCAGTTCCAATGTATATGAATGCTTCAGGTGTTTTACCTGTCGTTCAGGTATTAGTAAGCAAAGGTATTCCATTAGGTACTGCAATTGCCTTTATGATGGGAGTTGTTGGCTTATCTTTACCAGAAGCTATGTTGCTTAAAAAAGTAATGACCTTAAAACTTATTGCCATTTTTTTTGGAGTCGTGACACTTTGTATCATTATTTCGGGTTACGTATTTAATAGCATATTATAAATCATCTAATCACTGAATCTCAATCTGTTTTTTGGGAATTAATATTCAAAATACTGAAATCGATAACAGTCATACGGGTTTAAGGCAGAGTCTCGAAGAATTCTTTAGATATATGAATTATAAAAAAACAGATAAACAGCCTCTTAAAATCTCTATTAGATATGCTATCTTTGTTAATATAAATACTTGTCTTTTTTTTGTTACAGCTCCAATTATCAGCTTATTAAAGACTTCAAAAAAAAATCATAAATACTTTGAAAAAAAAACATAATATAACGATACACGATATTGCAAAATCAATCAATATTTCTGCATCTACTGTATCAAGAGCATTAAACAATAATCCAAGTATAAGTAAAAAAACTAAAGAAAAAGTTTGGGATATTGCTAAAGCAATGGGGTATTTTCCTAATTTACCTGAATACATGAAAAATCAAAAAAATCAATTGTTTTTTTTTGTAGATAATCTTAATAAGAAATCTAATCACGAATTTATTTCTACAACTCAAAAGCACCTTTTGAAAAATAATATAGAAGTATTTATTCAACTTATAGAAACAGAAAAAGATCTTATAGAAGTTTTAGAAACCACAAAATTAACTTGGGTTATAAGCTTACTGTCAGATACCATTTTAACAAAAAATGTATACCCTTATTTTAAAGAAAAAAACATTCATTTAACTACAGTTAATCAATCTAGCTCCTCTATAGCTACTTTAAGCGTTTTACCTGATTTTTATAATGGAGTGCAAATTGCTACCAATCATTTACTCAACCAAAGCGTAAAACATATAGTGCTAATTATTGATGATTGTAATTCACAAATTAATAATGATATAGAACAAGGTTTTGCATCAACACTTGCTGATAATAATTATGTAACGCATCAAATTGCAAAAACAAAATTAGATCATAGGAATTTAATATATCTATTTGAAGAATTTATGAACATAAAACCCTTTGTAGATGGTTTTGTTTGTTGCGATAATTTAGTAGCCTGTCAATTAGTTTCTTTTTTAAAATCAAAAAATATTCGTATTCCAAAAGATACAATGATTGTTAGTTTTGGAAACGAATCTTATATAAATTACTTAAACCCAGGAATTTCTACTGTAGAATACTCTTCGAAAAATATGGGAAAAACGATAGCCCAACAATTAGTTAAAATTATAAACGAGGGTGAAGAAAAATCATTAAATAATAAATTGTTTGTTGAACCTTTAAAATTAGTGATTAGAGGTTCTTCTTCAACTAAAGGATAAAGAACAATAATATTACCATATTTATTTAGATTTTAAAATAACATACGTCTTAATATGAATTTTATTCAAAGTAATTTTCAATAATACTTGCTCTAAATATTCTATCACTAAAATCTAATTGACCAAGAACCTCACCATTATTATTCAATCTAGCTATTTTCCCTGTCATAGAGCTTGTAACAAGAAAGCCGTTAGGTAATAATTGAACTGCTCCCATAAAAGGAGAGAATAAAGTGTTGGAGAGTTTTATGTTGGTCGTTAAACTCGCTTCATTATTGTCAAAATCAATAGTGTAAACCACAATTCTACTATAAGACCTGTCTTCAAGACTTCCATTATCAAATAGCAATAATTTGTTGTCACTCACCATTTGAGCATGATGCTGAAACATAAAAGCATCATTGCCTTCTAAAAGTATTGTACCTTCTTTTCCAATACTCCAAATAACATCACCTGTTAAAGAATGAACTTTCCAAATCTGATTTAGGTTACGAAAACTTACAATATAATTATCATCACTTTCATCTATTGTTAAAGAATTCCCCCAAGGCTGAACAAATTCATTATTATTTAAAGTTGGAATAGAAATATATGGAGTTGTTTCCCATTCCCATATTTTTTGTCCGTTTGGGTTCAAAACAGAAACTCCATCTACCACATAATTATTGTCTTTAGGTATATCATTAATATAAGCAAAGTTCCCTTGATTATTTAGTAAAACATCATGATGTGCCATGTGTTTAAAATCATTCACCCCTTGTTTTAAATATGTTAATGTGTCTCCAGAAAAAGTGGTTTCTAAAATAATATTACCGCTACCTAATTGATTTCCTGTATTATCTTCTAAGGTAAGAATTGTTTCTCTATGAGTAAGCTTCACCATTTTTATAAAATTATCAGATGATCTGGCCCATAGCGTCTTTCCATTTTCATCTACTACAAAAACTCCAGACGGCATGCTCATTTTATTAAAGAGCATAGATTTACCATCCAAAATTAATTCACCAGAAACATTAAATGACGATGAATCTGCAATCCATCCAGGTGATTCTAACATCGTAAAATTTCCTTTAAAAAGTACTTCTTGATCATGTCTAATCTTATAGTGGTAAGACTTTAGTTCTCTTAAATTTCCAATAACTATATTTTTAGGTTCATCGTTTATCTCGACATTGGAATAGGTCCATATAAGCTCTGATGAATCTTCATTATAAACATCTATACTTACCGTTAAAAAACTAGTAGATTTAATTTTTAAAGTAGCATTAAAAGGCATACTATTAAAAACTAAAACATGAGCATCAATAGCATTATTGGTTTCAACACTATCATCAGAAGTACAAGCGGTAAAAAACACTAAAATTAATGCATATACTATATTGTTGATTCTCTTGCTAATCATGCTTTCGTATTTATTAAAATAATTTCAATTTACTAACAAGCAAGAGGCGTTAAGTTTCCCGCACACCTCTTCTTGTTCTAAAATAAATCTAACTAATTTTCTATTCAGCATCCCACCAAACTCTGTTTAGCCAGTCGTCTGTTCCTCCCATCCTATCAACAGCTTCTTGGTAATTTATTGGGTTATTAGTAGCTTCAAATTCTGGATAAAAATGTCTGCGAGGGATAATGCCGCCTGTACCACTGCTATACCATTCTACAGAAGTAAAAGGCACCAATTCAGGGTATCCAGAGCGTCTAAAATCGGCATAAGCTTCTTCTCCATTTAAAAAGAAATTCACCCACATTTGCTCATGAATAACACGCATATCATCTGGAAAAGTCGCTGGCAAAGGATTAGCAGCAACAAAATCATCAATAGCACTTTGCTCAATTGGAGGTGCGCCTGGATATTGTGAAACCAATTCCATAGAGGCTCTAATTCCTTTTTCAAAATGAGATTGAGCATCGGAAGCTCCCCAATTACGTATAGATGCTTCTGCTAATAATAATTCTACTTCAGCATAGGTCATGTGGAAAAAGGGAGCATTTAATGCTGCTACATATTTACTGGGTTGCATATGCTTTTGAGCATGTGGAACATAGGCAACATAATTGCCACCCCCATCAACTAAATCACCAAAATCCGCCCATTCATTCCACCACATGGCTCCATAGGTAATTCCTAATTTTAAATGCTCGGTAAGATCTTGCCCATATTCTCCACTATTTACGCTTAGATACGTTCCTCCATAAATTGATAACCTTGGATCTTGAGTGTTTTTCATAAAATCTACAAGCGTATTTGTTAAACGAAAACCTTCAGAATTAGGAGTTGCTCGGAAAACTTGAGATATGGCATTTCCTCTATTTTCTCCTGTACCAAAGTTAAATTCGCCATAAGTTACCATACAGGTATCATCGTTGCTTTGCATAACCCCTCCGTTTATGGCTGCTCTTACTTGTTTTTCTGATTCTGAAGGATTCACTTTTGATATACGGAATCCTAAACGCATTCTTAAAGAGTTTCCGAACCTTTTCCATTTTTCTATATCTCCGTTAAACATTAAATCTCCTCGAACATCTTGAGACGAGCTGTCAAATGATTGTACAGCTTCTTCAAGTTCTTTAAAAAAGTCTGTATAAATATCTTCTTGCCTGTCATATTTTGGCTGTAAAATTTTATCAATAAACCCTTTTCCAGCTTCAGAATAAGGAATATCACCGTATAAGTCTGTTAGCTTTGAGAAAATATAAACTTTTAAAATTCTTGCTGCCGCCCTAGTATTTTTAAATTCTTCCACATCTTTAGTTCTATGTACTAAATCAACGATGTTCTTTACTTCATTCGGATAAGACCCTTCCCAAAGGGCATACCAATGCGGTCTTTCTACAACTCTATATTGTCCGCCATGTTGCGTCCACCAAGATCCACCCAAGTGCTGAACCATTGGGGAGCAAATACCTAAGTTATTAGCCCAGCTTGTAAACTGCACACCAACTAAATCTAATTGAATTTTAGTAATTTGATTTCCGGGATCTATTGAGTTAAATACATTAGGGTTTGTATTGATCTCTTCAAAATCTTCAGTACATGAAGACAGGGCAAAAAGCATTACAAAAATGCTTAAAGCTATAATATTTTTAATTGCTTTCATTATAATATATTTTAATGTTAAGTATGATCAATTATATTTAATTCTTAAAACTTTAAACTCAAATTTAAACCATAATTGCGTCTAGTTGGTAAAGAGCCATATTCCAATCCTTGACCATTACCATTGTTATAGGTAGACTCTGGATCTATATTAGGTACATTCTTGTAAAATGTAAATAAGTTTCTGCCTATTACTGAAATGGTTAAACCTTTAATATATTTTTTTGATAAATATTTACTTGGCAAAGAGTAACTCAAACTTAATTCACGTAGTTTTACATAACTAGCATCATAAACATTCGTTTCTGGTATTTTATTAGTAGCTTCTAACCAGTAATTTTGAGGGTTTACAATAACATCATTTTCTTCGTATGTTTCATTGCCTTCCGAATCAGTACTAACCAATTTTACGCCATGGCCAACATAACCTCCATCTAGAGTAAGAGGTACGTAGTCTGTTGGACTACCTCCACCAGCAATAAAATCTAACCGTGCTTGCTCATTTCTAGCTGCCCAATCATTAAATGCCTCTCTACCTTCTAAGGATGCAGTATGTGTTCCTCTAGCTAACAAAGAACGGTTCGTAATTGAATAAATATCACCTCCAATGCTTACGCCCAAAGAAGCTTTTAATCTGAAATTTTTATAATTAAATGTGTTAATTACACCACCTGTCCAATCTGGTAAAATATTCCCTATTTTCATATTTTCATCAGTTGCAAGTGGCAAGCCTGTAGTAGCATCATGTACAATATTCCCTTGAGGGTCTCTTTTGTAACCGCGCCCATAAATTTGCCCAAACTCTTCTCCTGCAAAAGCAACAATTGTAACGCCAGACCATCTAGCATTAGCAACGGTGAAAACATCAATGTCTTCATGAAGACTAATTACTTTATTCCATATTTTTGAGTAATTGAGGGTAACGTCCCATTTAAAATTATTGGTATTAATCGGTTTTACAGTAAATAGCAATTCAATTCCTTTATTTTCTAAAGCTCCAGAATTTAATCTTGCACTGCTAAATCCTGATGCCGTAGGTACTTCAACTTGTAAAATTTGGTCATCAGTTGTTTGGTTATAATATGTGAAATCAACACTTATTCGATTATTAAGAAACCTTAAATCTGTTCCAAACTCATAAGATGTTGTTGTTTGAGGCTTTAAGTTAGAATTGGGTATAGTATTTCCGTCAATTTGTCCTTGGGAAAATCCACCAAATGACAAGCCTGTTATGGCATATGTTTGTTGAAGACTAAAAGGGTCTGTGTCACCCCCAACTTGTGCCCAAGAAGCCCTTATTTTACCATATGTCATAGCGTTTTTATTTATATTAAAAGCATCAGTAAACACAAAGCTTCCTGAAAAAGATGGGTAAAAGAATGAGTTGTTTTGTAATGGTAAAGTGGAAGACCAATCATTTCTCGCTGTAATATCAATAAACGCAAAATCTTTATAGCTAATTTGCGCTAAACCAAAAACACTTTGTATTTCTTTTTTAGTACCGCCCGGAGTAACTACAGGGCTTTGAAAATTTAAAATATTAGCTATTCCAGGCTCTGCAATTTCTGTTGCTGTTGTTGAGATTATACTGGATTCCTGCTTCGAAACATTAGCTCCCAAACTTGTTGTTATATGCCAATCATCGTTTATTGATTTGGAATACGTTAGAAGTGCCTCATGATTAACCTCTTGTACAGTAGATTCTAATTCTGAATAAAATCCGCCCGTTCTAGTAGGGGTACCCCTGTCCATAAAATTAATAAAATTAAAATTATATCTATCTACGCCTGACTTTAATCTTAATTTAAGATTTTCATGCAAATTGAAGTTTAGGTTCACAAAACCCAATAAACGATTCTTTTTGCTTTTATTGAATGTTTTATTAATGGTCCAATAAGGGTTTGCCCTAAAGTTGTTACCTGTATAATCAATATAGTTTCCATCTTGATCTATATAATTTTGCAGCCATGCCTGATCTATATTTGGAGCTAAACCAACCAATCCATTACCAATATTATTAACATTATCTGTTAATGCAGGACGGTTCTTTACATTCTCAATAATATAACTGGCTTTAGTGTCTATTTCTAGAAAGTTGTTCAATCTATTCTTTGCACGTATAGTAAAACTATTTTTTTCTAAACCAGCATTAGGTATGATATCCTTATTTGTAACATTAGCATAAGAAAATCTAAAACTTCCTTTTTCCTGACTGGAATTAAGAGAGATGCTGTTTGTATAAGTTGTTCCTGTGTTAAAAAAATCCTGAATGTTATTTTTAACTAATCCGTATGGTCGCACAGTGCCATCTCTTTGTAGAATTGTTAATGACGGGTCTAGTTTAGGACCCCAAGCACTGGTAATACTACTGGCTTGTTGTCCTTCTCTAGGTAGGCGGCCGTTAATACCTTGTCCATAAATAGTTTGGTATTCATCTAGTTTAGTAGATACTTGATCCATGGTTATAGATGAATTAAAATCTATATCTAAACTTTTCTTTCCAATTTTACCAGATTTAGTCGTTATTAAAATGACACCATTCAATGCTCTACTCCCATATAATGCAGATGCAGAGGCTCCTTTTAATACTGAAATGGACTCAATGTCTTCTGGATTAATATCTGCACTACTATCACCTAAATCGAAACCTCCATTTTGATCAGCTTGTCCTAGTGAGGCACTATTTATAGGAATCCCATCAACAATATACAAAGGTTGGTTATTGTCCTGTATGGAACTTATCCCTCTAATAACTACTCTTTGTGAACCCGAAGGACCTGTTGCCATTTGAGAAATATTTACCCCAGCAATTTTCCCGGACAAACTAGAAATAGGGTTGATTTCTCCATTTTTAGAAACTTCATCAGATTTAACTTCGGTTACAGCGTACCCCAAAGCCTTCTTACTGCGTTTTATGCCTAAGGCCGTTACAACCACCTCGTTTAGCTCGTTTAAACCTTCTACAAGTGTAATATTTACAACCGATAAACCTGCGACATTCACTTCTTGGGTTATATATCCTAAAAAGCTAATCACCAATGTTTCGTTAAGAGCTACATCATTTAATGAGTATTTCCCATCAAAATCTGTAACCACTCCTTTATCAGTTCCTTTAACTAAAACAGTTGCCCCTAGCAAAGGACCTTCTTTACTCGATACGACTCCAGTTATAGTTTGTGCAAATAACATACTCGAGCAGCACATTAATAGACATAATAAAAAGTTGTTTTTTTTCATAAAAAAAATGTTTTAAGTTAAATATGACAATTTATTGCATACAAATTTAATAAAATAAAATAAATACGCAATATTTTGCATATTTATTTCAATTAAACTTATATTAGCTGATAAAATACGCCTGAAATATGCATTTTTATTACAAATAAATTTATGCAATATTTTGCATTATAAAATATAATATATTATTTTGCGATTCAAAATATCATAATAAGTATCATGTTTTAATTAACTAAGAACATCATTAAATGAAGAAAAATTACACCATAGTATTATTAATCCTAATCACATTTTTTGTGATTTCGTTTTTGACAAATATTTTAGGTGCACTAAATCCAAGTGTATCAAACAGCTTTAATTTAAGTGAAGGAATGGCCGGTTTTTTGCCGTTTACATTTTTCATTGCTTATGGAGTCATGTCAATACCTTCCGGTTTTTTAGTAGAAAAATATGGAGAGAAGAAACTAATGCTCCTCGCTTTTTTACTTGCTTTTATAGCACCTGTGCTCTTCATTTCTTTTCCAAGTTTTGGCATGTACTTATTTACCCTATTTACTATAGGCTCTGGCATGGCTATCTTGCAAGTAGTAATTAATCCATTATTAAGAGTTACAGGCGGGGAAGAAAATTATGCTTTTACATCAGTATTAGGTCAATTAGTTTTTGGAGCAGCATCTTTTGTCAGCCCGCAAGTATATTCATGGCTTGTAACCAATATAAATGGAACTAAAAACTCTAATTGGTTCATTGAAATAATCTCAAAATACATTCCAATTAATATGTCCTGGACATCTATTTATTGGATTTTTGCCATTATTAGTTTACTAATGATCTTTATTTTACTAACCATTGCTTTTCCTAAAGTTGAATTAAAACAAGATGAAAAAGTAGGAACAAAAAAGAATTATATCAATTTATTTAAAAACAAACTTGTAGTACTTTACTTTTTTGGAATATTTGCCTATGTTGGTGCCGAACAAGGGATCTCTTATTGGATGAGTAAATTTTTAAATGTATACCACAATTTTGATTATGAAACAATAGGTGCAAATGCCATAGGTAACTTTTGGGGATTAATGACCGTTGGTGGGGTTTTTGGATTGATTTTGCTTAAGATTATGGATAGTAAAATAGTATTAAAAATATTCACCAGTCTCTCAATTGTATGTTTTGGATTTGCTGTATTAAGTAGCAATGCCAACGTGTCACTTTATGCTTTTCAGTTATGTGGCTTGTTCTTATCTGTAATGTATCCAATTATTATGTCTTTAGCACTTAATTCTGTTAGTGAATATCATGGTGCATTTACCGGAATATTAATGACAGGTATTGTAGGAGGAGCCGTAGTACAATTATTTATAGGGTTTCTTAGCGATTTTACTTCTCTTAAAACAGGGATGTTATTCGTTTTTATAACATTGGTATATATTTTAAGTATTGGTTTCTGGGCTAAACCAATCGTAAAAAATAAAATAATAAATTTAAAACAAAATAAATGATTAAATATAATGATGCTAAACTTATAAGTATCGATCTTGGTGGTACAAAGGTGAATGTTGGATTGATAGAAGATGCAAAAATTATACGTAAAACATCTGCAAAAGTCCCAAGTATACATAACGATGAATGGTGTGTTATTAACTTAATTATAGACTTAATAAAAGAAGTCGCTAGAGACAGCACCATAGAGGGTATCTATATTGGAGTTCCAAGTATTGTAGATAAAAAGCTTGGAATTGTTCATGAGGTTCAAAATATTCCCGCATGGAATGAAGTTCATTTAGTATCAATTCTAAAAAATGAATTTAACCAAGTTCCCGTACTAATGGATAATGATGCAAATTGCTTTACAGTAGGTGAATATTTTTTTGGCTTGGGTAAAGGATGCAAAAGCATAGTTGGCATCACTTTAGGAACAGGGTTAGGTGCTGGCATTATTTCTGAAAACCATTTAATAAATGGTACCAATGGAGGTGCTGGTGAATTTGGAATGATACCATACAAAGACGGAATTATTGAAGATTATTGTAGTGGTAAATTTTTTAAAAAACATAATTCATCAGGAGAAATATTGATGCAAAAAGCGACACAAGGAGACCAAAAAGCATTGGCTCTTTTTGAGAAATTTGGACATCATTTAGGTAGCGCCATTAAGATAATAATGTACACTGTCAATCCAGAAAAAGTAATCATTGGAGGAGCTATTGCAAAGTCTGCTATTTTCTTTGATAAAGCATTAAAAAAAAGTATTTCTAATTTTGCGTACAAAAAGGTACTCAATAATTTTAAGGTTGAATACTCAACTAACTCCGACATAGCACTTCTTGGAGCGACATCATTAGGCTATGAATCATGCTCAAAACCAATATAAAAATGACCTATTTTCATAATAAAAAACTAAATCTAAACAAAATATGAAACCAATTATCGGCGTACTTCTTGAAGGAAAAACCATAAAAGTAGGTAAGATTCTTGACGGAAACATAATTAAAAGCTGCACAAAGATTATTGACAATAGAGCCTCTAAAGAACATGTGATTTCAGAAGTTATTACGGCTATTGATGAGGTTTTTGATAAAGAAATTGAAGGCATTGGCATTGGTGTTCCAGGATTGGTTGATTTAAATCAAGGAGTCATTTATCAAATACAAAAAATTCCTTCTTGGAAAGAAGTACATATTAAGGACATTTTAGAAAGTCGATTTCAAGTAAAAGTTTATGTTAACAACGATGCAAATTGCTTTGCAGTTGGCGAAAAATATTTTGGAGTAGCTAAAAACTACGAAAATATTGTTGGGTTAATATTAGGTTCTGGGGTGGGAACCGGAGTTATCTTTAAAAACCATTTATATTCTGGAACTAATTGTGGAGCTGGGGAATTAGGTTATTTACAATATAAAGAACATGATTTTGAATACTATTGTAGCACTTCATATTTTAAAGAAAAGTATGATTTAGATTTTAAAACCCTTTACAAAAGAGCAAAGCAAGATGATAAAATAGCATTGGCAATTTTTGAACAGTACGGGCAAGATCTAGGAAACCTAATCAAGGCTATTCTCTTAGTCGCTGACCCTGAAATTATAGTTATTGGAGGAGCAATATCAAATGCTTTTTCTTTCTTTAAAAAAGAAATGTTTAGAGTTGTAAAAACATTTATGTACAAGCATGTTCTTAATAATCTTAAAATAGTTGTTTCAGAAAACAAAAATATTGACGTCTTAGGAGCTTCCGCTCTATTTTATGATGCTCAAAATAACACGTTAAAAAAGTATTAATATTTAAAAATATCAATCATGAATAAATCTATTACTATATGGCACCTATTTGCTATGCTAATTATAGTAGGTTGCAACAAACCTAAAGTATCATTCGAAGCTATTTTACTTTTAAATCATACGGGTTATAACAAATCTGATTTTAAAAATGTCGTATTTCAAACTAAAGCAAATGTCGTCCCTGAACAATTTCAAATTCTTGACCAAAGTAATACCGCTGTTTTCAAAGGCCTCTTTAAAAAAGGAGGGCAAATTGATAATTGGAACACAGGCAATGCTTTTGTTGGTGATTTTAGCAAATTTAACGTAGATGGTGAGTATACTATTAGCACTAGTATAGATGGATTAGAGTTTAAAAGTCGACTTTTTAAAATCGACAATAAAACAATGATTGACAAAGGTTTAGAACTGCTAATAGAAGGTTTTGAGTCTCAACATCCCGAAGTTGATTTTGAAAAAAAAGATAGTAAAATGACTTTTTTCGGAGCAAGAAAAGACACCGTAGATGTTCATGGCGGATGGTATGATGCTTCAGGAGACAAGTCTAAATACTTCAGTCATTTGTGTTATTCAAACTTTATGCCTCCTCAGCAAACTCCAATTTTTGTATGGAATTTAATGGAGTCGATTTCAAAATACAAACAAAAGGAAAATGTAGATAAAAATCTTGTAAATCGGATGCTAAAAGAAACTACTTATGGTGCCGATTTTTTAATGCGCATGCAAGATGAATTAGGTTATTTTTATTTAACAATTTTTGACAATTGGTCTGGAGATCCAGAAAGAAGAGAAATTTGCGCCTATAAAACTCAAGATGGAATAAGAAGCGATCTATACAAAGCTGCTTTTAGAGAAGGAGGAGGCATAGCTATTGCTGCTCTAGCAAGAGCTTCACAACTAAACTCTAAAGGAGAATATAGCAGGCAGGATTATTTAACAGCCGCCATTAAAGGTTTTAATCATCTTATAAAAAACAACAACGCTTATACAGACGATGGTACCGATAACATAATTGATGATTATTGCGCATTAATAGCTGCCACAGAACTTTTTGTAGCAACTAAAGAATCATCGTATCTAGACTATGCTAGAAAAAGAATGACTCAATTAACAAATAGATTGAGTAGTGATGAAAACTATTCTGGATGGTGGCAAGCAGATGACACTGGTAATCGCCCATATTTTCATGCAGTGGAAGCAGGTTTGCCTTTAATTGCATTAGCTCGATTTTTAGAGTTCGAAACTGATGAAAATTTTAGAAATACGGCTATAAATGCCATTCAAAAATCTTTTGATTTTGAAGTAAAAATTACTTCAGAAGTAAATAATCCTTTTGGTTACCCTAGACAATATGTAAAAGCGATTAATGAAAACAAAAAACGAGCAGCATTTTTTATACCACATCAAAACGAAACAGGTTATTGGTGGCAAGGAGAAAACTCTCGTTTAGCATCTTATGCAAGTGCTTTTTATATGGTGCAACCTTATTTAACAGAACAACAAAAACCCTTAGCAATACAATTAGCAACCAATAACATAAATTGGATATTAGGTTTAAACCCTTATGATATCTGTATGGTAGACGGTATCGGTTTTAACAATCCAGATTATTTCATTGAAAATGATCACTTTAATTTTAAAGGAGGTGTTGCAAACGGTATTACATCTGGATTTACAGATGAAACAGACATTGCCTATATGCCCGATCACTACAAAGAAGACCCTGCTCAAAATTGGCGTTGGGCAGAACAATGGATGCCTCACGGTTCTTGGTTTATGCTCGCTATAACTTCTATTAAAGAATAGTAAATAAAGAGTTTCTTGAAACGAACCATCCCCGAAGCTACTTGCCAACAGCTGAGCACATGTTTTATAATGATGAAATGGTGAAAAACAAACGAATTATATGTCGCATTTTATGATAGAAACGTATTTAGACATAAATATTGAAGAATTAAACTGTAGATATAATTAACTCACATTGAACTCATTTAAACCTTTTGGATTGTAGTGAAAATTAGCAATTTTGTTTCCATTTGAAGGCGTTTTTGAGTTGCATAGCTAAGCTACGAAAGGAAAAAAGATAAAAAATGGGTATAAAAGGGCCATTTTTTAGCCAATTAAAAAAGTTTAAATGAGTTCATTATCAAAATAGCTATAAAATTTTAATTATGGTAAAGTTTATAAATGTAATCCTGATTTTCGCAATACTACTTTTTGTAGCTACGTGTACAAATAATCAAACCCCACCAACAAGTCAACAAGATCCATCTATAGGTGATCAAGTGTCAAATTATCCATTTCCCAATCATACTGTTTACGTTGGAGATTATATTAAACCAAATAATTATACTCAAACAGAATTAGATAATCAAACAAAAACATTTTACAATGAGTGGAAATCAGAATATCTAAAAAATGATTGTGGAAACATTAATGAATATTATATTCAGTATAGCAATGAATCAAAAACAGTTTCCGAAGCGCACGGTTACGGAATGCTGATCATGTGTTATATGGCTGGTCATGAAAATAATGCCAAATTATATTTTGATGGCATGTTCAAATATTACAAATCCCATCCAAGTAATATTAACCATAATTTGATGGACTGGCAGCAAATAACATGTAATGATGTATCTAGTTCTGCAGATGGTTCGGCTAGTGATGGTGATATTGATATTGCGTTTTCACTTTTGCTGGCACATGCTCAATGGAAGAGCGAGGGAGACATCAATTACTTGCAAGAAGCAAAAACCATTATTAATGCAATAATGCAAGATGAAATCAACCCCAATACCTCAACCGTGAAACTAGGAGATTGGAGCAAATCCAACAATCCGAGTTTTTACTACGGAACAAGATCTTCGGATTTTATTACGAGTCATTTTAAATCTTTTTCAACGGCTACTGGCAATTCAAATTGGAATTTAACTGTTGATAAATGCTATGATTTGGTCGCTACAGTTCAAAACACGACTACAGGGTTAGTACCTGACTTTATTATAAACACCAATACCACTGCAATGCCTGCTGGGCAAAACTATTTGGAAGGAATATATGATGGGAGCTATTATTATAATGCCTGCCGTTTTCCTTGGAGGATAAGTACAGATTATTTAATAACAGGTGACAACAGGGCGAAAACAGTAATTACAAAATTGAATACCTGGTTAGCCACATCTACTTCTGGCAACGTAAATAATATTTCCAATGGCTATAATTTGGATGGTACCAAAATATTTACATGGAATGATGTAACATTCGTTGGTCCATTTGCTGTTGGAGCAATGACGGATATCAATAACCAGACTTGGCTAAATAATTTATACGAAAATTTAATATCACAGAATGATTTAGTGGATGGAGATTATTATTCAAACACGATAAAATTGCTTTCTATGATTACCATTTCTGGGAACTATTGGGCACCAGACTACAGTTCTTAATGATAATATTATGACATAAAAACCTTTAAAAATTGCTAATAAAATTATACGCTTTAAGAACAAGGTATGGTATTATTAGATAGATAACCAACCCTATTATAACAGAAATGGTATTACACAATAACACCTTATTTATCAGTTAAAACAGTCTAAGTCTAAAAACAAAAAAAGCCTTTCAATAAATTGAAAGGCTTTTGCTTTTGGGTGGAAGACCGGATTCGAACCGGCGACCCTTGGTACCACAAACCAATGCTCTAACCAACTGAGCTACAACCACCGTGTAACTTGCATTTTGTAATGCGTGTGCAAATGTAATTGATTTAAACCTTTTCTACAAAGACTTTTTTTAATATTTTGTATTGATATCAAAAATAAAATGCTTAAAAATTCTAACTATTTAATATCGAATAAACTATCTACCACAACATGACGTTCAACAGTGAAACCTTCAGCATGTTCAACGTTTACTAGTCTTCCTAAATCTCTGGCTCTATAAACAATACTATCTGTAAAGTTCTTACTAGATATAGGTGTTTCAGGTTCTTTACTACTACCATCATAAAACTGTGTTTTATAAGCTTGTACAGATGCCATTTTTTTATCTATAAAACCAGACACATCGACAGTTAAATCTGGCTCTAAATTTTTCCATTGTATATAATGATATACTTGCTTAGGTCTCCATGGGTTTTGCGTCTTTTCCCCATCATTAGTTTCAATTTTAATTAATCCGCTTAAAAAACAAGCATCACTAACTAGTTTACTTCCTTTACCATGATCTATATGCCTGTCATCAAATGCATTACAAAGCACAATGTCTGGTTGATACCTACGAATCATTTTAATGATTTCTAATTGATGTTCTTTATCATTTACAAAAAAACCATCCGCAAATCCCATATTAACTCGAACGGCTACACCTAGTATTTTAGCAGCATTATTAGCTTCAATAGCTCTTGTTTCAGCTGTACCTCGTGTTCCTAGTTCACCTCTTGTTAAATCTATGATACCTACTTTTTTCCCGTTGGAAACTTCTTTCGCTATGGTACCACCACATCCTAATTCTACATCATCAGGATGCGCTCCAATAGCTAGTATATCTAATTTCATAATACTTTTTGTTAGTATTTATTTTTTATTTGCTGAGTTTTAAAATTCTAAAAGCGCCTTGAATCACTAAAACAAAAACAATAGTTCCTATAATTAGATCTGGTTTGTTTGAATTTAACCAAGTCACTAAAATTCCAGCAATGATAACTCCGAAGTTAATAATCACATCATTTGATGTAAAAATCATACTCGCTTGCATATGTACTTCTTCCTTTTTTTTAGTCTTTTGCAGCACATATAAACAAATTCCATTTGCTATAAGCGCAAAAATAGAAACAATTATCATAGTTGAAAAATTAGGCAATACTTCTTCATTTAAAAATCGTCTTAAAACTTCAATAAAACCAATAGATGCCAGTATGATTTGAAAATAACCAGCAAGTTTCGCAATTCGTTTTTTCTTAATTAGTGTTCCTCCAACAGCAAAAAGGCTAATACCATAAACAAAACTATCGGCAAGCATATCTAAACTATCAGCAACAAGTCCCATTGATTTAGAAATTAAACCTGTAGTCATTTCGATAATAAAAAAAGAGAAATTAATACTCAGTACAATCCAAAGTTGTTTCTTTTGATTAATTTCTTCTTTAAAATCAGTTTGATTAGTTTGTTTTGTACTTCTTTTTGTACTTCCCAAATTCAGTTCATCTATAGATTTCTCAATAGCATCTATTTGCCCTGTATGAAATACAAAAAGCTTTCGGTTTGGAATATCAAATTCTAAATTTTTAATCGATTCTATGCCTTCTAATTTCATCCGAATTAAATTTTCTTCAGAAGGACAATCCATTTTAGATATCTTGAATTCTGTTTTTTCCATCTATTTTGTTAATTATTTACAATCCTTAAATCTAAATCTATTGAATATATAAGAAATCATTAAAAACTCATTATTACTCTCACGTTTTCGTATTCATTTTCTACACCTAATAGTTCAAAATCTTCACAATTTCCCAAAAATAACACACCCGTAAAAAGCATGACATTCGTCATAATTATTAGCGGTAATCAGATGTAATTTTACTCTATAATTAATTAGACACTAAAACTAATAAACAATCACAAGATATGATTTATTTAATGCTCCTCATTTTAATTATTACAATTGGTCTCTTTGTCTGGGGAAAGTTTACACCAGATATTGTAGCTCTCATGTCTATGATAAGTTTATTCTTAACAGGAATTTTAACGCCCACCGAAACATTAAGTGGATTTAGTAATCCAACAGTTATTATGATTGCCGCACTCTTTATTATAGGTGAAGGAATCGCTCAAACCGGTTGGACAGCTTTAGCTGGTAAAAAATTTGTAGAATGGGCAGGAAAAAGCGTTCCCAAGCTATTAGTCATTGTAACATTAGGTGCTGGTATATTATCTGGATTTGTAAGTAATACAGGTACAGTAGCAACTTTAATGCCTCTTACTATATCATCAGCCTGGAGTATTGGCACCCTTCCATCAAAAATGTTAATGCCTGTAGCTTTTGGTTCTAATACCGGGGGTTTACTAACTCTAACTGGCACACCACCAAATATTATTGCTAGTAATGCTTTATTAGATGCTGGTTTTGAAGGATTCTCTTTCTTTGAATTTTCGTTAATAGGTATTCCTTTATTAATAGTCGCATTAATTTATTTCAGATATATAGGATACAGACTATTACCAAAAAATAAAACAAATAATAAACCTGTAAACATTGATTCAACCTTACATAATTGGATAGAAGCTTATAAAATTGATAATGGCTATTATAGATTACGCATAAGATTATTATCACCATTAATTAATACAAAAATTGAAGATTGGCTATTTGAAAAAAATTATAATGTTACCATCATCCGTGTAAAAAGAAGACATCCAAATGTTTTAAAAGGTGTCCCTGCTTTTGAAGAATTTCCAAATCCAAAAACAGAGTTATTCTATCATGACATTGTAACTGTAAAAGGAGATACTGAAGCTATTAACAAACTGATGATCACCTTCAGGTTAGGGCTATTACCTCTTGAGCCTATTACAGATGAATTAAAACACAATCTAATTAATCAGGAGGTTGGTATGACCGAAATTATCGTAAATCCAAATTCTATGTTGGTTGGTAGAAAATACAAGTTAGGTGAATATTTTAAACGATATGGCATTCAGCTTTTAGCAGCCTCAAGAAACAATACCCCCTTACAAGAAAAAGAAATTACCGTAAAAGCTGGTGATGCTTTTATAATAAGAGGTACCTGGGAACATATAGACGATTTAAAAAAGCAACATGAAAACCTAGTAATTATTGGTAGTCCGGAAGGTATGGCTAAAAATATTGAGAGTCTAAACTCAAAATCTTATATCGCTTTAGGCGCTTTAGTACTCATGATTATATTTATGGTCTTTAAAATAGTCCCAGGTTCAATCGCAGCATTAATTTCTGCCGGTATTGTTTTACTAACTGGCTGTGTTCCAATTTCTAAAGCTTATAAAGGCATCAGTTGGACGAGTGTTGTTATGATTGCAGCTATGATACCCATGGGAGTGGCTCTACAAAAAACAGGAACTGCACAGGTAATAGCCAATGGTTTGGTAAATTATTTAGGATCTATTCACCCCGTATTATTATTAGGTGGTGTGTTTTTACTAACAACAACGTTTAGCCAAGTAATTAATAACTCAGCAACAGCCGTTTTAATGGCACCTATTGCTATACTTGCTGCAAACTCGTTAAATCTCTCCCCTGCTCCTTTTATGATAGTGGTTGCTATAAGTGCGTCAACAGCATTTTTAACACCAATAGGAACAACAACTAATGCCATGGTGATGACCGCAGGTGGATACAAATTCATGAATTACCTAAAAGTAGGAGCGCCATTGCTACTTCTATTTTTTATAATAACCTTAATACTAGTGCCAATAATATGGCCTTTTTAAAAACTAAAAAAATATTAATAGGAACCTTAAAATTGAACAAAATGAAAGATGCAACAACAGCTAAGCATACGGGTTTAGAACAGTATGGCTTAAAAGACGTGAAAGTGAATTGGAATTTATCTCCAGAGAAGCTTCAACAAATTACCGTTGAGAAAGGTATGGGAAAAGAAACTGCAAACGGAACGCTTGCTGTTAATACAGGTAAATTTACCGGACGTTCTCCTAAAGATCGTTTTCTGGTAAAAGATGATTACACTGCCGATAAAGTTTGGTGGGGGAAAACAAATAAACCAGTATCTCCAGAAAATTTCGATAAACTTAAAAATGAAATAACAAACTATCTTTCTGGAAAAGAAATTTATGCAAGAGATGGTTATGTATGTGCAGAACCGGAATATCGAACAAATATTAGAACTGTAACCGAACTACCTTGGTCTAACTTATTTGTTTACAATATGTTCTTAAGACCTAGCGAAAAAGAATTAGAAAACTTTAAAGAAGATTGGCTCATTCTTTGCGCTCCAGGATATGTTTGTCCAGACCCGGAAGCTTATGGCATCCGTCAAGGTAATTTCTCAATTCTAAACTTTACTCAAAAAATAGCTTTAGTTGGAGGATCTGCATATACTGGTGAAATGAAAAAAGGTATTTTCTCAGCATTAAACATGATTTTACCTGTTGAGAAAAATGTACTACCAATGCACTGCTCAGCAAATGTTGGAAAGTATGGAGACACAGCTATTTTCTTTGGACTTTCTGGGACAGGAAAAACAACATTATCTGCAGATCCAAATAGAAAATTAATTGGTGATGATGAGCATGGATGGACAGCAGACAACACTATTTTTAACTTTGAAGGTGGATGTTATGCAAAAGTTATTGACTTAACTGAAGAAAAAGAACCAGACATTTTTAGAGCTGTTAAACCAGGAGCTATACTAGAAAATGTTGTATTTAAAGATGATGGAGACATAGATTATGAAGACAGTAGCATTACTCAAAACACGCGTGTAAGCTACCCTATTTATCACATTGATAATATTCAGGAAACACTTTATGCAGACAACCCTAAAAACATATTCTTTTTAACATGTGATGCTTTTGGTGTGTTACCTCCAGTATCAAAATTAACACCAGGGCAAGCTGCTTATCACTTTATCTCTGGTTATACTGCTAAAGTTGCAGGAACAGAAGCTGGTATTACAGAACCCGTACCTTCTTTCTCTGCTTGTTTTGGAGAACCATTTATGCCGTTACATCCAACTGTTTATGGTGAAATGTTAAGCAAAAAAATGCAAGAAGCCGGTGTCAATGTATGGTTAATTAATACAGGGTGGAGTGCAGGGCCTTATGGCGTAGGATCTCGTATAAAATTAAAATATACAAGAGCTATGATTACTGCAATCCTTAACGGAGACTTAGACAATGTAGATTACGAGCAAAACTTTATTTTCGGCTTATATATGCCTAAATATTGTCCAGGGGTTCCATCTGAAATTTTAGACCCTATGAACACATGGTTAAAAAAGGGTGCATATGTTGGTAAAGCTATTCAGTTAGCACACTCATTCCACTTAAACTTTGAAAAATTTGCAGGTCAAGCATCTGAACAGATTATTGAAGGTGGACCACTAATTGATGAACACCATCATTTACACGAACACTTTTAATAGGTTCTTATTTAACCGGAAAAGGAGCTCAAAATGAGCTCCTTTTCTCTTATTGATCTTTATAGCAGATAAAGCATCACAAAATTATAATGCTCGATATTTTATTGCCCAAATCCAAAAATTTAAAATCATGAAACTTCCATAATGAACAGTCGATACCCAAGGGAATGATTATAATGGAAGCTACATGTGATCGATAAAAACAAATATTAAATACACATGAAATACTATATAACTGCCTTAGTTTTTATACTAACTATATCTTTAAGTTACTCTCAAACTTCACCCGAAGACAAATTAGGCACATGGTATACTTATTTTGGTAATCATAGAATCTCAAATAAATTAAGCATTGTTGCTGGTGGAGAAATTTGGGCCTATGAACCAACCACAAACCTAAATTTATTCCTTGCCAAAGTAGGTTTAAACTATCATATAAATAATAAATTAAAAGTTGAACTGGGGTATAGTTTTTTAGATATTGATAAAAGCATAGAATCTATAGAAGGAAGCCACACATTTGAAAATAGAATATCTGAACAAATTACTTATAAACATAAACTTAGTAACTTACCTATTGATCATCGATTTAGAATTGAACACCGTATGTTTAATCTTAGAGAAGGACATTCAACAAAACATAGATTACGGTATCGAGTGGGAACAAAAATTAAATTAAACAAATTGTTTTTTATTCGTATAAAAAATGAAGTGCTTTCCACTATTGAAGATGACTTCTCTACTGCAAACAGATTTTATACCGCTCTTGGTATAAACCTTTCCAAATCTTGTAACCTACAATTAGGGTATTTAAACCGGTATCTGTTTAAAAAAGACATAAACTTACATAGATTACAGGTAGGATTATTTATTAAAACGGATCATAGGAAGAAAAAAGCTTAATAGTTGAGTTATTGTGAAGCAAATTTTTATTTGCAATGGTAATCTGTTAACCTAAAAATCATTATGATAGACCGTCGCACTTCAACTGTCCTCAATGCAAACTAGTTCTCTCTTTGTAATGATATATCTGTTTTATCTAAAAAAGTCCATGCCACAATTCTAGATATTTTATTGCCTTGCCCCATATTAATAACTTTAACTTCTGTAGCTCCCAACTTTTTTAAAGACACTTGCATCCCTCTTACCAAATCTTTTGCAGATACTAAGGTCGTAAACCAGAAACAACGGTCTTTAAACAAAGAGCTTTCATATAAATAGTTGTGAATAAAAGCCTTTTCACCACCTTTATACCACAGTTCGTTGTGAGTTCCTGAAAAATTCCTAACAATAGCAGTATCCTCCTTATTTAAACCTTTTAGTTTTCGCTTAGTAGCTTCCAAAGCTTCTATTTCCGATTTATAAAAAGGTGGATTACAAATAGCAGCAGAAAATGTATCTGATTCTTTTAAAACACCTTTAAGAATGTTTGAACTATTAATTTGGTGCCTTAATGTAATTGATTTGTCTAATTCGTTTTTTGAAATGATGTCTTGTGCATGTTGTAATGACTTTTTATCAATATCCGTCCCAACAAAATTCCAATGGTACGCTGCATTACCAAGAATAGGGTAAATACAACTGGCACCAGTCCCTATATCTAAAACATTTATATTCTCATGAACACGCGATTGTTTTAGTAGATCTGCTAAATGATGTAAATAATCCACACGACCGGGAACCGGGGGGCATAAATTACTATCAGGAAATTCCCAGAATTTAATGTCATAATACGTAAACAACAATGCTGTATTTAATGCTTTTACAGCCTTTGGGTTTGCAAAATCGATCGTTTTATTCTGATATTTATTTTCAAATATAAACCCTTTTAAATCTGGATATGAATGACATAAAGTATCTAAATCGTATCCAGATTTATGCTTGTTGTTTGAGTGAAAGTTTGGGTTTGTTTTGATGGTCTTAATTTTTATTGGTCTCAAATGTAGTTAAAGCTATGCGTTTTAATGTATTTCGCTTTCAGCTTCTAAAAACTTTTGACACGAATTTCACGAATTCACACTAATTGAGTGTTACAATGTTTATTATTTTATATTTCGGTATTTCTTAAAGCAGACTTTCAGTCTGACAAACTGAACCTATGGACTGGAAGTCCATAGAGTGGTTTATTTAAAATTGACTATTATTCTTCAACTGTATTTCCATTTTCATCTAACAGCAAATAGGGGTTAAAAGCAATTTCCCAAAGGTTTCCGTCAGGATCTGAAATGTAGCTACTATAGCCACCCCAAAAAACGCTTTCTGGTTTTTTTACAATGTTGACTCCTTTAGTTTCTAATGATAGAATTAATTCATCAACTTCTTCTTTCGTTCTTGTATTAAAAGCTAAAGAAAATGCTTTAAATCCACTTCCTTCATGGCTAACCCCTGCATCCTCTGCTAATTTTTCTCTTGGGTATAGTGATAATAAAAGCCCATTTAATTGAAAAAAAGAAATATCGTCGTTACTCGATGTCATTTTTTTCCAACCAAATTTATTTTCATAAAAATCATTTGATACTTTTAAATCGTTGACTCCTAAACCAACGATTGTTAATCTTTGTTCCATATTATTTATTTTTTATTTAAACAATTCTAACCCTTTAGTTAAAATTGAAATAATCCTTTTTATTGGTAAATCTTCATTCGGATTTATTCTAAAAAGTTCAATTTGTTTATGATTCGTTTTTTCTAAACCTGGATGATTAAGCTGTTTTCCATCTTGCATAAGAAGACAAGGCTCATTAGATTCTTTATCAATCCATAAATAACAAAACACCTTGCTCCTATATTTGAAGCAAGGAATCTTATATTTTAAAAATTCAATAATCTCTTTATCCTGGTTTAAAATAATATTTCTTAACGCGAGTAAAGTACTTTTATTTGGCTCGTTTATATTTAGATAGTATGTATCAGTCTCCTTTATCATAATTCATAAAAAACCAAGTAGCCCAAACTAGCTAAATTCTAGACTTTCACAGTTTTCCAATGCCCTTTTTTAAACCAAATAATAGCAATAACCGCTATTAATATTTCTGCTAAAGTAATGGCCCAAAATACACCTGATGGTCCAAAATCTAAAGTAATTGCCATGATATACGCAAAAGGTAATTGCAATAACCAAAAACATACAAAGTTGATATATGTAGGTGTTTTGGTATCTCCTGCCCCATTAAAAGAGTTAATCACCACCATACCATAACCATAAAAAATATAACCAGCCGCTATAACTCTTAAGCACAGACTTCCGTATTTAACAACATCCGGAGTGGCATTAAACAGCACTATTATTTGTGGGGCAAATACTAAGTAAACAATAGAAACTAAGCCCATAAAAATGGCACTATACTTACCTGTTTTCCAAACAGACAGCTCAGCACGCTCTGGTTCTTTTGCTCCCAAATTTTGTCCAACTAAAGTTGCTGCTGCATTACTCATACCCCAAGCGGGCATTATGGTAAACATCATCACACGAATTGCGATCGTATAACCAGCTAATACTTCGCTTCCAAACTCACTCATAATTCGCATTAAAAACACCCATGAAGAAGTCCCTATTAAAAACTGACCAATACCTCCAAGCGATACTTTTATTAAATTAAACATAACTCCAACACGGATTACTAAGTCCTTTATACCTACTTTAATTTTACTGTACCCAAGGAATAGAATAGCTAATTGAAATACAACAGCGGTACCTCGACCTATGGTTGTTGCTATGGCTGCTCCTTCTACTCCATAAGCAGGAATAGGCCCAAAGCCAAAAATAAACATGGGATCTAAAATAATATTAAGTCCATTTGATAAAATTAGTGTCCACATAGCAACTGATGCATTACCCGCTCCACGAAAAATGGCATTGATTAAAAACAATAACATAATAGTTATGTTTCCGCCTAAAAGTACTTGAGTATACCCGTAACCTTCAGCAATTAGATCTGGTTCACCTCCCATAAGTCCTAAAATTTCTTTAGGATATAAGATGCCTATCACACTAATAATAGCAGCTACAAAGACACCTAGAAAAATAACCTGAACCGCAGCATTAGAAGCACCTTTTAAATCTTTTTCGCCTACACGTCTTGCTACTACAGCAGTTGCTGCCATACTTAAACCAATGGCAACTGCATATACCAAAGTAATAACAGATTCTGTTAAACCAATGGTTGCTACAGCATTTACACTAACCTGAGATACATATAAGATATCTACAATGGCAAAAATAGATTCCATGAGCATTTCTAAAATCATGGGAATCGATAGCATAAATACAGCGCGACGAATACTGCCAGAAGTAAAGTTTTGTTCTTTACCTGTTACAGCTATTTTAAAATATTGAATAAATTGTTTTAAAGAAATTTTATTTGATTGCATTTTGATTGTATTAAATATAAATAATTACCAAACACATAAAGCGCGCTTAGTAGTTTTTGCTCGAGAGAACCTCGACACATTTGCGGAAGTGGAATTAAACAATCATAAGACAAAGATGTGCATTTAATTTTAATTTACAAAATGATTTTTTTAGGCTGTTAGTTTCCATTCTAATATCTTAGCAAAAAAAAAATTAACATGCTAAAAGCCGTTATTTTTGATATGGATGGTGTTATTATTGATAGTGAACCCATGCATAACAAAGCGTATCATGATATGTTTAATGAAATTGGTATCGATGTTTCAGATGCCCTTTATCAATCGTTTACAGGACAATCTACTATTAATATTTGTAAACGCTTATGCGATCATTTTAATCTCACTGAAACTCCAGAAACCTTAGTTGCCCTAAAACGAAAGCATTACAAACGTTTTTTTGACAGCAATTCAGATTTAGCTTTAATTGATGGTGTTTTAGATTTAATAAAAGATTATCATCGTAACGGATTAACTTTAGTTTTAGCATCGTCTGCTGCCATGACGAGTATTAATCAAATCTTTGAACGTTTTGATTTAGATCAATATTTTATTGCCAAGCTAAGTGGTGGTGATTTAAAAGCATCTAAACCCCATCCTGAAATTTTTATTAAAGCTGCTGAAGCTTCGGGATTTAATAATGATGAATGTATCGTTATTGAAGATTCTACTAACGGTATTAAAGCTGCAAAAGCTGCTGATATTTTTTGTGTAGGTTTTGATAGTTTCCATTCTAAAAACCAGGACTACAGTACAGCGGATATGATAATAACAGATTTTAAGGACATTGCGTTTAATAAAATAAACACATTAGTTCATTCCTGTTAATCTTTATTACTTTGTGAATTAGCTTTTTGAATAATCGCCTTTAGACGCTCTTTTCTTAATGCTTCCTCAGATTTCTTTTTATTTTTCTTCTGAGTCATTAATCTGGTATGCTTTGCCTTATTTTTTGTGTTTTTATCACGACCTGTTTTTGCCATAGCATCAACTATTTCTTATAATGCTTAACATGTCCTCGATAAGCGAAAAAGCCTAGTAAAGCAACTAAAGCCACACTCCCTAGAATAATGCTATAACTTGCTTCCTGTCCAGATTGATATGAATGTAATCCTGACAAATAAAAGTTTACACCAAAATATGTGAATACAATAAAGTAAATAGCAAAGATTGACATGAGGTTGAAAAACCAGCGTCCTCGAAGTCCAGGAATCAATCGCATGTGGATTACAAACGCATAGATCATAATACTAATAAGTGCCCATGTTTCTTTAGGGTCCCATCCCCAGTATCGTCCCCAACTTTCATTTGCCCACATACCACCTAGAAAATTACCAATGGTAAGCATGACTAATCCAACAGTTAAAGCCATTTCATTTATAATGGTAAGTTCTTTAATATTGAGAAACATTTTCTCTTTGTTTTCTTTAGTAGTGAAAATCATCAATAATAATGATACCACACCTAAAATCATTCCTAAAGTAAATGGTCCATAACTCGCCACTATAACCGCTACATGAATCATGAGCCAGTAACTATTTAATACGGGCTGTAAATTTGCAATTGCTGGATCCATCCAATTCCAATGGGCTATCATTAAAAGCATTGCGGTTACAAATGCTGTAGATGCAATTGTTAAATCACTTTTACGCCCAAAAGCTAAACCAAAAAACATGGTTGCCCAGGCAACATAAATCATCGATTCGTAAGCATCACTCCATGGGGCATGCCCCGATATATACCAGCGCATAATTAATCCTGCTGTATGTAAAATAAATAAGCCTAGAATAATAAATTTAAAAACAGTGACAGCAATATTTATCGATTTGCTTTTATCTTTAAAAATTTGAATAATAAGTAATATAAAAAGCAAACTACCCGCATACATATACCAACTAAATAACTTCTTAAAAATATCATATTGGTTATATAAAATCTCTGTATGTACTTTATCATCACTTAACATCACCTCAGCACCATATTGGCGTTGCGTTTTTTTGAAAGCGGCTAAAAGTTTTGATGCTTCAGAGAAATCACCCGTTCGTTTTGCTTGATTTAATGTATATAAATAAACGTTAAATCCATTTTTTATAAAATTTCCGTAAAGTGAATCTTTTATTTTATGGTTTTCATGTCTGTAATCGTAAGTAGAAATCCATTTATTATTTTCATCATCAGGAATTGGAAATATTTTTAAAGACATCCCTTCAACAGTATTGTATAATAACGAAACACGTTGATCAGCTTCTTTAAACTCTTTTTGAAACCCGTTAGGCACCTGTGCTTTATAAGCTTCTTCTAAATAAGGTGCTAATTTATATTCTCCGCGCAAAGTAAAAAAGTCTGCTAAAGTGGCATATTTATCTTCTTTAGAAACGCCTATTATTTTCCGAATGGAATCTGCCTTCTTCGATTTTAAATAAATGATAGGCACATTGTACCAGAGTGTTGGGCTTTCTTGTATAGATAAGAACACTTGGTTAGCATCAAAATCTTCGTATGTATCATGCTTACTTAATTTACGAAGCATCTCAGACGCATAGGTGTTTACAGGCATCATACGCCCACTAAGATCTTGAATTACTAAATGTCCAAATTCATCGGCTTGTACTTTAGGCGTTATATTTACCGCTAAAATAGAATCGATTTGAGCTTTTGTTGGCTTAGAATGGTCGTGTCCATCGTTAGCCGAATGTTCTTGTGAAAACATATTCAAACCAAAACATAATAACAATATAGTAAGCAATTTAGCTTTCTTTGTTTTTACTTTATTTAGTTGTCTTTTTAAATCTCCAAAACGAGATCCTTTAACAAACAAAATAGCCAACATCCCAAAATAAAGCAGAAAATAACCAATATAAGTTATTAAAGTCCCCCAGTAATCATGGTTTACAGATAAAATAGTGCCCTTTTCATCGGGATCGAAACTCGATTGAAAGAAACGATACCCACGATGATCTAAGATATTATTCATAAAGATTTTATAATCAAAATCGCCTTCCTTTTCATCTAAAACGGTTACCTGACTGGAATATGCCGAGTACCCTTTTTCCGTTCCAGGATAACGCTCCGCCTCAAAATCATTTAATTTTATATTAAAGGGTAACTCCAATACTTTAGAGCCATATTTTAATGCAAAATCCAAACCACCAACCTCAACTTGTTTATAATTTCCATTAATGCCTTTACCTCCCAATAATCCAACAGACTTTGTTTTTCCATTGGCAGTGACTTTGAATACTGCTCCATCTGCATCATTTCTTAAAAGTTGTGATTTCTGAACAACATCAAAAACGCCCTTAACTACTGGTTTAGGAAACACCATTTGCATATTGCCAATCACATACCTTGAACGTAATACTAAAGGTTGTAAACTATCTTTTACCAATTTACCTTGCGCTCTGGTTGCCATCGTCATGTACTCGCCTTCAAAAGGCGATTGAATGGTAAGCCCTTCTTTGTTGTAAGTAATGTTTATCGCGCCATCTGTAGGTTTATTTAACGCAAATAGAATATTATGAATGCTCTGTACCTGCCCTACTTTTAAAAAGTGATTGTGTGGTCCACTTCCACCTGCTTCCACTATTTTTAAATATTCCTCTCCGTTCTCATTTGGTACAATATCTTCTTCTGCTCCAACTATAAATTTTTCTAATTCAATAGTAACGAGTTGTTTATTATAATCGGTTTCTATTTTAAAATCGTTATCCAATCGACCCGAAAAATCAACCTTGCTTTCCAAATAACGTTGTTGTAGCTGTCCGTTAATTTTATAGTCACCTACAATTTGTCCTATGACATAAGTTTCGCTAGATAAGAATGTGTTTTCTGTAGCGCCTTCCCGAATAGCCATCATCCCTTCAAAACTCGCATATCTTGTAATAAAAGCACCTAGTAAAATAAAAATGAAGGCTAAGTGTAAAATAAACGTTGCCCACTTTTCCTTTTTATACAATCGGAATCTAAAAATATTACCTGTAAAATTTATTACAAAAAATACCATAATGGCTTCAAACCACCATGCATTATAAATCAAATTTCTGGTATATGGCGTTGGCGATGTTTCTTGTCCTGCATCTAAAAATGTTCCGGTAGCCATAGCTGCTGCAAAAGCAATAAATAAAATGGCAGTAAGACGTGTTGAGAAGAGAATATTGGCGAGTTTATTTTGCAT